>DBEXMY010000073.1:0-15020 GCA_048168905.1 Collinsella sp.
TTTGTCGCGAGTTCCGCACGAGCCGGAGGCCACTTAATGTGGCCTCCGTGCGAGCCAGGACTGTAGAGCAGCAAACTTAACCCCTGTGCCGCCCGGCCCGGGAATCCGCCCCCGCGCACAGAAGGGGATTCCTTTTGTGTAGGCTTTGCGGAAATGTGACAATTTTAGGATACGCCCGGCGGCGTGGTCTGTTGACGGCACAGCTAACGCCACGTATCCTATCGAACTGCGTGTTTCGTAGGGGGATGCTGACCCCTCGATTCAAGCCGTTGCACTTTACAGAAAGCTGGAATCATTCGAGAAGGAGTACGCTTTGCCTACTATTAACCAGCTGGTTCGCCAGGGCCGTCGTTCCGTGCCCAAGAAGTCCAAGAACGCTGCTCTGCAGCACAACTCCCAGAAGCGCGGCGTGTGCACCCGCGTCTTCACCACGAGCCCCAAGAAGCCGAACTCGGCTCTTCGTAAGGTTGCCCGTGTTCGCCTTGTCAACGGCATCGAAGTTACTGCTTACATCCCGGGTGAGGGCCACAACCTGCAGGAGCACTCCATCGTGCTCGTCCGCGGCGGTCGTGTCCGTGACCTCCCTGGTGTCCGTTATCACGTCATCCGTGGCGCCTACGACGCTGCTCCGGTCCAGAACCGTATGCAGGCCCGTTCCAAGTACGGTGCTAAGCGCCCCAAGGCCAAATAAGCCAGATAACGTTTTGATACTTTCGCCGTGTGCCGCCTAAGCGCCGCACGGTAGACACTTAAGGAGATTTCACATGCCGCGTCGTGCAGCAGCTAATCGTCGTGAGGTTCAGCCTGACGCCGTTTACAACAACCGCCTGGTGACTCAGCTCATCAACAAGGTCCTTCTTGACGGCAAGAAGGCCACCGCTGAGCGCATCGTTTACACCGCTTTCGAGATCGTTGCCGAGAAGTCCGAGGGTGGCGACGCTCTCGCTACCTTCAAGAAGGCTATGGACAACGTCAAGCCCACGCTCGAGGTTAAGCCCAAGCGTGTCGGTGGCGCTACCTATCAGGTCCCGATGGAGGTCAACTCCCGTCGTTCCACCGCTCTGGGTATCCGCTGGATCGTCAACTTCTCCCGCGCTCGCAAGGAGAAGACCATGGCCGAGCGTCTCGCCAACGAGATCCTCGACGCTTCCAACGGCCTGGGCGCTTCCGTCAAGAAGCGTGAGGACGTCTTCAAGATGGCCGAGGCCAACCGCGCGTTCTCTCACTATCGTTGGTAAGTTAAGGTAAGGAACTAACATGGCTAAGCCTAAGTACAAGCTTTCCGATACCCGTAACATCGGCATCATGGCCCACATCGATGCCGGTAAGACCACCACGACCGAGCGTATTCTTTACTACACCGGTAAGACCCACAAGATCGGTGAGGTCCATGAGGGCGCTGCCACCATGGACTGGATGGTTCAGGAGCAGGAGCGCGGCGTAACCATTACCTCCGCTGCTACCACGTGCTTCTGGAACAAGGACGGTAAGGACTACCGCATCCAGATCATCGACACCCCGGGCCACGTTGACTTCACCGCCGAGGTCGAGCGCTGCCTGCGCGTCCTCGATGGCGCTGTCGCCGTCTTCGACGCCGTTGCCGGCGTTCAGCCCCAGTCTGAGACCGTTTGGCGTCAGGCTTCTACCTTCAACGTCCCCCGCATCGCCTTCATCAACAAGTATGACCGCGTGGGCGCTGACTTCTTCAACGCTATCGAGACCATGAAGGATCGTCTCGACGCTAACGCCGTGGCCGCTCAGGTCCCGATGGGCGCCGAGGACAACTTCTGGGGCGTCATCGACCTGGTCACCATGACTGCATGGGACTTCAAGGCCGACGAGAAGGGCATGACCTACCCCGAGCCGATGGACGAGATCCCGGCTGAGTTTGCCGACATCGCTGCCACCAAGCGCGAGGAGCTCCTCGACGCTGCTGCCAGCTTTGACGACGAGCTCATGGAGAAGATTCTCATGGAGGAGGACTTCACCGTCGAGGAGCTCAAGGCTGCTCTGCGCAAGGGCGTTCTGGCCAACGAGCTCAACCTCGTCTTCGTGGGTTCCGCCTACAAGAACAAGGGCGTTCAGGAGCTGCTCGACGCTGTCGTCGACTACCTGCCCAGCCCGCTCGACGTCGAGGCCGTCACCGGTACCGATCCGGACACCGGCGAGGAGATTCAGCGTCATCCTTCCTTCGACGAGCCCTTCTCCGGCCTGGTCTTCAAGATCATGACCGACCCGTTCGTCGGTAAGCTCACCTATGTCCGCGTTTACTCCGGCCGCGCCGAGTCCGGCTCCTACGTGGTCAACGCTTCCAACGGTCAGCGCGAGCGCCTCGGCCGCATCCTCGAGATGAACGCCGCCGAGCGTATCGACCGTGACGACGCTGCCGCTGGCGACATCGTCGCTTGCGTCGGCTTCAAGAACTCCACCACCGGTGACACCCTGTGCGCCGAGGGCAAGGAGATCGTCCTCGAGAAGATCGAGTTCGCTAAGCCCGTTATCGACGTTGCCATCGAGCCCAAGACCAAGGCCGAGCAGGACAAGATGTCCCTGGCTCTGACCAAGCTCGCCGAAGAGGACCCGACCTTCCAGGTGTCCACCAACCACGAGACCGGCCAGACCATCATCGCCGGCATGGGCGAGCTGCACCTCGAGATCATCGTCGACCGTCTGCTCCGCGAGTTCAAGGTTGACGCTAACGTTGGTAAGCCCCAGGTTGCCTACCGCGAGACCGCTGGTCACGACGTCGAGAAGGCTGAGGGCAAGTTCGTCCGTCAGTCCGGCGGTCGCGGTCAGTACGGCCACGCCGTCATCAAGCTCGAGAAGATGGAGGAGGGCTTCGGCTACGAGTTCGTCAACGCTATCGTCGGCGGCGTCGTGCCCAAGGAGTACATCCCGTCCATCGACAAGGGCATCCAGGAGGCCCTGAACACCGGTGTTATCGCCGGCTTCCCGGTCCTCGACGTTAAGGTCACCCTGTTCGACGGTTCTTACCACGAGGTCGACTCCTCCGAGGCCGCCTTCAAGATCGCCGGTTCCATGGCTATCAAGGACGCCCTCAAGAAGTCCGATCCGCAGCTGCTCGAGCCGATCATGGCTGTCGAGGTCGAGACCCCCGAGCAGTACATGGGCGACGTTATGGGCAACCTCTCCGGTCGCCGCGGCAAGATCGAGGGCATGGAGGATCGCAAGAACAGCAAGCTCATCCGTGCCAAGGTGCCGCTGGGCGAGATGTTCGGTTACGCTACCGACCTTCGCTCCCAGACCCAGGGCCGTGCATCCTACACGATGCAGTTCGACTCTTATGAGCCCGCGCCCAAGTCCATCGTGGACGAGGTCATGAGCAAGAACGCCTAAGTTCGAGCTCCCTGTTACGTAATCCGCGAGAACATCTCTCGCACTCTTTGGAGGTTTAAGTTGGCTACCCAGAAGATCCGCATTCGCCTCAAGGGCTATGATCACGAGGTCGTCGATCAGTCCGCGAAGCTCATCGTCGAGACCGCTCAGAAGACCGGCGCTCGCGTTTCCGGTCCTGTCCCCCTGCCCACCGAGCGCAACCTGTACACGGTTATCCGCTCGCCGCACGTGAACAAGGACTCCCGTGAGCAGTTCGAGATGCGCACCCACAAGCGCCTCATCGACATCCTCGACCCCACCTCGGGCACCGTTGATTCGCTCATGCGTCTCGACCTCCCCGCTGGCGTCGACATCGACATCAAGCTCTAAGCGATATCGCTCATAGCTTATAGAGCCCCGCTGCCATCTTGGTAGCGGGGCTCTTTTGTTTTGAGTTTAGATTTTGGGATAGCGAATTCGTCTGCCGAGCTGATGGCTGCGGCGCCCTATTCGCTCAGGGGGCGCAAGGACGCTTCTTCGAAGTGGAAGACGCACAAGCCGCTCTCGGTCTCAATGCTTGCGCGGCCGCAATCGTCGACCGTTCTAAATATGCCGCGTGCCAGCTCGTCTCCAGCGGGGGAGCGGGCGATAACGTGCTCCCCAATCCAATTGAGGTGTGCGACATATTCGTCGTGGACGGGCGCGAGCGGTCCGGCGTTTTCTTCCATGGCGTTGAGGCGCTCTGCCCAGGTATCTACAGCGTCTATAACTGCGTGATAGACCTCATCGAGGAGCATGTCGACGGCGGGAACGCTCTCGTTGAGGTCCGAGAGGCCAATTGCCGCCAGGCCGCCATCGGGCACCTCTTGGGGCGTGTAGTTTACGTTGACACCAATGCCGCAGACGGCGAAAGGTTTGCCTTCGTTATCGCGTGCGGCCTCGACCAGAATGCCGCCGAGCTTGCGTCCTCGCGCGACCAGGTCGTTGGGCCACTTGAGGGCTATTTCGCTTGCAAGGCCTTGCTTTTCGAGTGCTTCGAGCACCGCTAGGCCGCTGACGGCGGCAAGACCAGAGTACTTTGCGGGATTAACGCATGGACGCAGGACAATCGAAAGCAATAGGTTGCCGGCGGTTGAATCCCACTTGTGGCCGCGCCGGCCGCGTCCTGCCGTTTGCGCGCGGGCGGCAAGTCCTGTGCCGTGCGGCGCACCCTGTTTTCCTGCCTCGAGCAGGTCATCGTTGGTCGATCCGGTTACATCGACAATCGTTAATTGGGCATCCATAGCGGCTGCTACCTCCTTATTGAATAAGTGAATGACGCAATGGTGTCGAGAGATAGACACAATGTGAAGCCTTTGTCGCATTTGGACAATTTAATGTTAACACGTCAACAAAGACTGAAATGCGTTATCCTCTCTTGGTCGATGTAAACACGTCAACAACTCAAAGGAGGTTAGTGATGGGTTTCACGATTCTTGGAACAGGTTCGGCACTTCCTGAGCGCAGTGTTTCCAATGACGAGCTGTCTGAGTTCCTCGATACCTCGGATGAGTGGATTTTTACTCGCACAGGTATCAAGAGCCGCCACGTCTGCACCACCGAGTCACTTGACGACCTTGCCGTAGCGGCGAGCGAGCGGGCACTCCAGGTGTCCGGAATCGACGCGAGCCAGCTGGATCTGATCGTCTGCTCGACGACGACGGGTGACCACCTTGTTCCCGCCGAGGCGTGTGCCGTTGCTGAGCGACTAGGCGCGACGTGCCCTGCCTTCGATGTCTCGGCGGCTTGTGCCGGCTTCGTATTTGCGCTCGATGTCGCCGAGGGCTATATCGCCCGCAGCCGTGCCGAGCGCGTGCTTGTTGTTGCTGCCGAGCAGATGACGCGCGCGCTCGAGTGGACCGACCGTGCCACCTGCGTGCTATTTGGCGATGGGGCAGGCGCCGCAGTGATTGAAGCTGGGGGAGACAACCCCCTTGCCGTTGAGCTTTCGACGGCGCCCGACGTCGAGACGTTGCGCGTTCCCGGTCTGGTCGGTACCTCGCCGTTTAAGGCTTCCGCAGATAGCGCGAGCGTGCTGTCCATGAATGGCCGCCGCGTGTTCAAGTTCGGCGTCAACGCCATCTGTGACACGGTCCATAAGCTTGCGATCGATGCGGGCATTTTGGTCGAAGACATCGATCATTTTGTATTCCATCAGGCTAACGAACGAATCCTGAGCCAGGCGGTCAAGCGTCTGGGCGTGCCGGACGAGCGTGTGGTTCGCACGTTGCGCGAGACCGGCAACATTTCGAGCGCATGCATTCCGCTTGCCCTCGACCGGCTGGCAAACGCCGGTGCACTTCACACGGGCGACACGATCGCCTTGGTTGGATTTGGCGCCGGTCTGGATATAGGTGGCTATCTGCTTCGTTGGAAGTAGTCGCACATAGGAAATAAAAACGCCCTAGGGCACAACCAAAGGAGAACTACCATGGCAGATCAGAAGACCTTCGAGCGCGTTTGCGACGTTATCCGCGAGACCGCTGGTCTTGACGACGTTGAGATGAAGCCCGAGTCCACGCTCGAGGAGATTGGTCTCGACAGCCTGGGCACCGTCGAGATCCTCGTCGCCGTCGAGGACGAGTTTGGCATCCAGCTCGATACCGAGGAGAACCCCAAGACGGTCGGCGAGTTCGCCGATACGGTCGAGGCGGCATTGGAGAAGTAGAGATGCTCAAGACTCCTCTCTGCGATCTGCTCGGCATCGAAAAGCCCGTGTTCCAGGGCGGTATGGCCTGGATTGCCGATGCCTCGCTGGCGTCCGCAGTGTCCGAGGCGGGTGGCTTAGGCATCATTGCGGCCATGAACGCCGACGCCAACTGGCTGCGCGACCAGATTCACGAGCTGCGCGCCAGGACGGATAAGCCCTTTGGCGTCAACGTCATGCTCATGAGCCCGTTCGCCGACGAGGTTGCACAGGTCGTGATTGACGAGCGAGTGCCGGTCGTCGTGACGGGCGCCGGCAATCCCGCCAAGTACATGAAGGCGTGGAACGAGGCGGGCATCAAGGTCATCCCGGTCGTTGCCTCGGTGGCGCTGGCGCGCCTCGTGGCACGTCGTGGAGCCACGGCGGTTGTTGCCGAGGGTACCGAATCGGGCGGCCATATTGGCGAGACCTCGACGATGGCACTGGTGCCGCAGGTCGTCGATGCGGTTGACATTCCCGTCGTGGCCGCCGGCGGTATTGCCGACGGCCGCGGCGTGGCGGCCGCCTTTATGCTGGGCGCCGAAGGCGTGCAAGTGGGTACGCGCTTTCTGGTCGCAGACGAGTGCACCGTCTCGGAGCAGTACAAAGAGATGGTCCTGAAGGCCAACGACACTTCAACGCGTGCGACCGGTCGCTCGACGGGACATCCAGTGCGCGCCCTCAAGAGCCCCTTCACTAACGCCTATGCCAAGAGCGAGGGTTCCGGCGCGAGTGCCGAGGAGCTCGGTGCTATGGGAACCGGTGCGCTGCGTAAGGCCGCCAAGGACGGCAACTACGAAGAGGGTTCGTTTTTGTGTGGACAGATTGCCGGCATGGTTAGCGAGCGCCAGAGCGCACGCGAAATCGTTGACGATCTGGTCGATGGCGCCGAGCGCGTCCTGAAGGGTGCGTCCGCATGGGTAGCGTAGCGTTTCTGTTTGCCGGCCAGGGTGCCCAACACCCCGCGATGGGCGTCGACCTGATCGAGACATCGCCGGCGGCCGCCGAGGTGTTCACCATTGCCGACGAGGTGCGCCCGGGGACGAGCGAGCAGTGCCGGAGCGCCTCCAAGGAGGAGCTCTCGCAGACCGAGAACACGCAGCCGTGCGTGTTCGTTCACGACCTGGCAGCGGCTGCCGCCCTGCGTGAGCGCGGCGTGGTACCTGCCGCCTGTGCGGGATTCTCGCTGGGCGAGGTCGCCGCGCTCACCTTTGCGGGGGCGTTCGATACGCGAGCGGGCTTTGAGCTCGTGTGCGAGCGCGCGGCGCTGATGGCCGCGGCTGCCGAGCGCCATCCGGGCGGCATGCGCGCCGTCATCAAGCTCGATGCGGCGCAAGTCGAGGGCCTGGCAAAACAGGCCGGCGAGGACTGCTGGCCAGTCAACTGCAACAGCCCACAGCAGACGGTTGTGGCCGGAGCGCCCGATGCGCTGCAGACCCTCGACGTCCTAGTAAAAGAGGCTGGCGGCCGCGCCATGAAGGTCGCGGTGTCGGGTGCATTTCATAGCCCCTATATGGCCGAGGCGACCTGTGGCCTTGCCGCATATATTGAGGCCGGTCACGCGCCGTCCCCGTTGCTCATTCCTGTTTTGGCAAATATGACAGCGGCGCCCTATCCGGCGGATCCCCAGACGGCATCGGATGTCTTGGCCAATCAGGTGAGCCATGCCGTACGCTGGGTCGATACGCTGCATGCTCTGCAGGATCAAGGCATCGACACATTTATTGAGGTCGGCCCCGGCAAAACGCTGTCCGGCCTGGTCAAGCGTACGCTGAGCGACGTTCGTGTGTATTCGTGCGAGACGGCCGAGCAGGTCGCAGCTATTGCCGACGAGCTCGCATAGTCCACAGGGCTGTAACCTGAAAGGAATGACATGGGCAACTTGAACAATGGCGCGCTCGAGCGCAACGACTCACGTCGCGTGGCACTGGTCACGGGCGGCTCGCGGGGTATCGGCCGCGCCTGCGCTATCGGTCTGGCGGAGGATGGCTACGATATCGCCGTCGTCTATGCCGGCAGCGTCGATGCGGCGCGCGAGACGTGCGACGCCTGCGAGGCGGCTGGCGCCACGGCGCGCTCATATCAATGCGACGTGGCCGACCCCGCTGCCGTCAACGCGTGCGTGGAAGCGGTCCTCAACGACTTTGGCTCCATTTGGGCGCTCGTCAACAACGCTGGCATCACCCGCGATGGCCTGCTCATGCGCATGGGCGATGACGCCTTCGATCGCGTGCTCGATGTCAATCTTAAAGGAACGTTTAACACGACGCGCGCGCTCACCAAGACCTTTATGCGCCAGCGCGGCGGCTGCGTCGTCAACATGAGCTCGGTCGTGGGCCTGATGGGCAATGCCGGGCAAGCCAACTACGCTGCCTCCAAGGCGGGCGTGATCGGCCTGACCAAGGCGGTGGCGCGCGAGCTTGCGCCCCGCGGCGTACGAGTGAACGCGGTTGCCCCCGGGTTTGTCGAGACGGATATGACGGCAAAGCTCTCGGAGAAGGTGCGTACGGTAACCGAGGAGCAGATTCCCCTTAAGCGTATGGCGCGCCCTGAGGAGGTGGCCGGCGTAGTGCGCTTTCTGGCGAGTGATGCGGCTGCCTACATTACGGGTGAGGTCGTGCGCGTCGACGGCGGAATGGCGATGTAGAAACCAGGGCCGAAGAACGGCTTGGATGAGGAGACCATGATGGAACAGAGAGTTGCAATCACCGGTATCGGTGCCGTGTCGCCGCTCGGCAACACCGCGCTTGCCACCTGGGCGGCCATGTGCGCCGGCACGTGCGGCATCGGCCCGATCACGCACTTCGATACCGATGCGTTTGCCGTCAAGGTGGCAGCCGAGGCCAAGGGCTTTGACGGCAACGAGTACTTTGGCAAGCGTGACGCCAAGCACCTGGACCCCTGCGTCCAGTTTGCCCTGGCGGCGTCAGACGAGGCCATGCACGATGCGGGCTTTGATATCGAAGGCGCCATCGATCGCGAGCGCCTGGGCGTCTACGTGGGCTCGGGCGTGGGCGGCATGACGACGCTCGTCGACAACGTCCATACGATTGCCGAACGTGGGCCCCGCCGCGCATCGCCCTATATGATCGCGATGATGATCCCCAACATGGCATCGGGCAATATCGCAATCCGCCACAAGGCAAAGGGCCCGACCCTGCCCGTGGTGACCGCGTGCGCAACCTCGGCCCATGCGGTGGGCGAGGCGTTCCGCGCCATAAAGCACGGCTATGCCGACGCGATCCTCGCGGGCGGCGCCGAGGCCGCAATTATCCTCGATGCCGTTGCGGGCTTTACGTCCTGCCGCGCATTGACCACCAACCCTGATCCCGCGACGGCTTGCCGCCCGTTCGATGCAGACCGCGATGGCTTTGTGATGGGCGAGGGCGCCTGCGTGCTCGTGCTCGAGAGCATGGAACATGCGCAGGCGCGCGGTGCGCACATTTATGCCGAGGTCGTGGGCTACGGCAACACCGATGATGCCTATCACATCACGAGCCCTGATCCCGAGGCTGCCGGCATTGCCCGCGCGATATCGCTGGCGGTGACCGAGGGCGACGTCAGGCCTTCCGAGGGCCTCTACATCAATGCCCACGGCACATCGACCAAGCTCAACGATTCGTCCGAGACGGCGGGCATTAAGCGTGCGCTCGGCGAGGACGCGGCGCGCGCCGCGCACGTCTCGTCGACTAAGTCGATGACCGGCCACATGATCGGTGCCACGGGCGCCATCGAGGTCATGGCCTGCGCCATGGCGCTCGAGCAGGGCGTGGTGCCGCCGACCATTAACTACCACACGCCCGATCCCGCCTGCGATCTTGACTACACGCCCAATCGCGCGGTTCGCGCCGACCTTACCTGGGCGCTTTCGACCAACCTGGGCTTTGGCGGGCACAACGCCGCCATCGCGCTGCGTAGATATACGAGGAGCTAGAGCATGGATTCCAAAAGACTTGCCGAGATAGCCGATGTTATGGAGGACCGCGGCCTCACGCGCGTACGCGTTGAGGAGCCCGATGGCACCGCGGTCGAACTCGAGCGCGCGAGCGCCGCACAGCCGGTTGCCGTGCCCATGCCCATGCCGAGCGCTATGGCCGCTCCAGTTGCAGCTCCCACAGTCGCGCCTGCCGCACCGGAGCCCGCCGCGCAGACACCTGCCGCCGCACCGGAGCCCAAGGGCACCGAGGTGACCGCTCCCATGGTCGGCGTTTTCTATGCTGCCCCGGCGCCGGGCGACGAGCCGTTTGTGCACGTGGGCTCTAAGGTCAAGGCCGGCGAGACGCTCTGCATCATCGAGGCCATGAAGGTTCTCAACGAGGTAACGGCAGAGGCAGACGGCGAGGTGCTCGAGATCTGCGTGGCCGACGGCGACCTCGTGGAGTTTGGCAGCTGCCTCATGAGGATCGGATAGGTGATATCCATGAACAAAGAAGAGCTCAAGAAGCTGTTGCCGCATCGCGAGCCGATGCTTTTGCTCGACGAAGCCGAGCTGGTGGGCGACGAGGCCCACGGCAAGATCACGATTACGGGCGACGAGTACTTTTTGCAGGGGCATTTTCCGGGAAACCCGGTTGTCCCCGGCGTGATTCAGTGCGAGATGCTCGCCCAGAACTGCTGCGTGCTGCTGATGGGCGATGAGGAGGCGCGCGGCGCGACGCCGTTCTACACCAGTCTGGACAAGGTGCGCTTTAAGCGTCCGGTGCGCCCGGGCGACACGGTTGATCTGGTGTGCTCCATCACGCGTGCGCGCGGGCCGTTCCGCTTTGCGACGGGTACTGCGAGCGTCAACGGTGAGGTTTGCTGCCGCGCCGATATGTCTTTTGCACTCATGCACGAAAGTTAAGGAAGGCTTCATGTTCGACAAAGTGCTCATCGCCAACCGCGGAGAAGTCGCGGTCCGTGTTATCCGCGCGTGCCGCGATATGGGCATCAAGACCGTCGCCGTTTATTCCACGGCCGATGCGGACGCGCTGCACGTGCAGCTTGCCGACGAGGCGTATTGCATCGGCGGCCCGCGTCTTGCCGAGAGCTACCTCAACGACGATGCCGTGCTCACCTGTGCCGTAAAGTCGGGAGCTAAGGCAATTCATCCCGGCTATGGCTTTTTCTCCGAGAAGGCGAGCTTTGTGCGCGACTGCGACAAGTATGGCCTGGCGTTTGTCGGTCCTTCGGCCAAGGTGATCGACAGCATGGGCGACAAGGACGCCGCGCGTCGAACGGCTGCCGCGGCGGGCGTGCCCATCGTACCGGGCTGCGATTTGCTCAAAAGCCCCGAGGAGGCGACGGCCGAGGCCGAGCGCATTGGCTGCCCCGTGCTTATTAAGGCGCGTGCAGGTGGCGGCGGTCGCGGCATTCGCAAGGTCGAGCGCGTGGAAGATGCGGCAAAGGCGTTCATCGAGGCGCGTGCCGAGGGCGAGGCCGTTTTTGGCGACGGCGAGTGCTACATGGAGAAGTTCGTCGCGCCGGCGCATCACGTTGAGGTGCAGATTATGGCCGATAAGCAGGGTCATGTGTTTTCGCTCGGCGAGCGCGAGTGCTCGGTGCAGCGGCGCAACCAAAAGCTGATCGAGGAGAGCCCCGCGCCGTGCCTCGACGGACACGACGACATTCGTGCTCGCATGCACAAGGCAGCGCGTGACCTGGCTCGTGCCGTCGGCTACGAAGGAGCCGGTACCATCGAGTTCCTGTATTCGGACGACGGCAATTTCTACTTTATGGAAATGAACACGCGCTTGCAGGTGGAGCATCCGGTTACGGAGTTTGTGACCGATACCGACTTGGTCAAGTGGCAGCTGCGCGTGGCAGCCGGCCAGCCTCTGCCCTTTGAGCAGGAGGACATGCCGGTCCGCAACCACGCCATGGAGTGCCGCATCAATGCCGAAACGCCGGACTTTCTGCCGTCATGCGGAACGGTCACCGCGTTGCGTGTGCCGGGTGGTCCGCGCGTGCGCTGGGATTCCGCCATGTTTACCGGTGCAAAAGTTCCGCCGTACTACGACTCCATGCTTGGCAAGCTCATCGTGTGTGCGCCCACGCGTGACGGCGCCATTCGCAAGATGCGCTCGGCCCTGGGCGAGCTCGTGATTGAGGGCGTGAGCGAAAACAGCGAGCTTCAGCTCGACGTGCTGGCAAACGACGAGTTCTTGTCGGGCATGTATCACACCGATCTGATGGGGCATCTCTATGCTGATGAATAGAAAAGCGAAGACGGTCAACGTCCTCGAGGGGCCGATGACCGAGTCGTGCGCCGAGTTTCCCGCGCGCCATGTGTTTATCAAGTGCCCGGAGTGCCGCCGCGTGATCGATGAGGCGCGCCTGCACGACAACCTCGAGGTCTGCCCTCGTTGCGGAAAACACTTTCGCGTGAGTGGTCGCGCGCGCATGCGCATGACGGTCGACGAGGGCACGTTTGAGGAATGGGATGCCAATCTGGCGTCGGAGGACTTTCTCTCGTTTCCCGGCTATGCCGACAAGCTCAAGAGCGTGAGCGAGCGTTCGGGCGAGCGTGATGCCGTCGTGTGCGGTAGGGGTAAAATCTGCGGCTTCGATACCGCGCTCTTCTTTATGGACGCCAACTTTATGATGGGCTCGATGGGTTCCGTGGTGGGCGAGAAGATCTGTCGCACATTTGAGCATGCGACCGAGTTGGGATTGCCGGTCGTTGGCTTTACCGTATCGGGTGGCGCCCGCATGCAGGAGGGCGTGACCTCGCTCATGCAGATGGCCAAAATCTCTGCGGCGGTTAGGCGTCATAGCGAGGCGGGCGGCCTGTACATCACGGTGCTCACCGATCCGACGACCGGTGGCGTGACTGCGAGCTTTGCCATGGAAGGCGACATCATCTTGGCCGAGCCCGATGCCCTGACGGCGTTTGCCGGCCCGCGCGTGATCGAGCAGAACATGCACAAGCGCTTGCCCAAGGGATTCCAGCGCTCCGAGTTTTTGCTGGAGCACGGCTTTTGCGATGCCGTTGTTCCGCGTGGCGAGATTGCGCTCACGGTAGGCGAGCTGCTGGCGCTGCACGAAGGGCACGCGCCCGGCCTGGGGGCACCGCATGAGATCGTGCATACGGGTCGCCGCGGCAAAAAGCTGGGGCACTTGTTCAAGCGCGCGGCGGCGCCAAAAACCGCGCTCGAGATTGTCAAGCAGACCCGCTCGGCAGATCGCGCCACGGCGGGCGAGGTGATCTCGCTGGGCCTGGATGGATTTGTGGAGCTGCACGGCGACCGTTACTTTGGCGACGACGCCGCTGTGGTGGCTGGCATTGGCTGGAAGGACGGGCGCCCCGTAACGGTCATCGCCATCGAGCGCGGCACCACGACCAAAGAGCGTATGCGCCGCAACTTTGGCATGGCGCATCCCGAGGGCTACCGTAAAGCGCGTCGCCTGATGCGCCAAGCCGAAAAGTTTGGTCGGCCGGTTCTGTGCCTGGTCGATACTTCGGGCGCGTTTTGCGGCATCGGTGCCGAGGAACGCGGTCAGGGCGAGGCTATCGCCCAGAATCTCATGGAGATGAGCGGCCTTAAGACGCCGATTGTCTCGGTGGTAACAGGCGAGGGCGGCTCTGGTGGCGCGCTGGCGCTGTCCGTGGCCGACCGCATCCTGATGCTCTCGAGCTCGGCCTATTCGGTCGTGAGCCCCGAGGCCTGTGCATCGATTCTGTGGAAGGATACCGAGCGCGCGAATGAGGCCGCCGAGGCGCTTAAGCTCACGGCTCCCGATCTGTTGGCGCTCGGTATCATCGACGGCATTGTTGACGATAGGGGTCTGTCGCATGAGGAGATCGCCGGCGCCGTCATGTCCTCGGCATTTGATGCCTTCGATACGCTTGGGCGGCTCGACGACGCGACCCTCACAAACCTCCGCTACGAAAAGTACCGCGCAATCGGTCAGTATCGCACGATGTGACAAAGGGACAGTCCGCATGTCACATTGGGAAAGGGTTCCTGTGTCACAAGTTTCTAACACCTCGTTTACAACGACGGTCTCATCAAACGCCATGGCTGTGGTGGATTATCTGTCCAAAAGCATGATGTCGGCGCTGCCGTTTATTGTCTGCGCGGCGTTGTTCCGCACCGTCGCCGTCATTATGGGCGAAGGCATGCTGGGCCTGTGGTCTGCCGATTCCGATATCTATCGCCTGTTCTACAGTTGGCTCTATAACGCCGGCTACTACTTCTTGCCCGTTTATCTTGGTTGGGCGGCCGCTCGCCAGCTCGGTTGCTCGGAGCAGCTGGGCATGATGCTGGGCGGCGTATTGATTGCGCCCGATCTGCTTAAGCTCGTCGATGCCGCATCGACGACGGGGGCATCGATGACTTCCGTGTATGGCCTGCTTCCCGCGCCGGTCAACGATTACACGACGACTGTTATTCCGGTTCTCATCTCGGTACCCGTGCTTTGGCAAGTGGAGTGTTTCTTTCAGCGCGTTATCCCTAAGGCCGTGGCGTTTTCGTTTGTTCCGTTTGCGACCATGCTTGTCATGGTTCCGGTTTCGCTGTGTATTACGGCGCCGGCGGGCAGCTATTTGGGCATGCTGTTGGGCCAGCTTATGTTTATGCTTGGCAATTCCGGTGGCATCGTATCGTTGCTCACACTCATGGGGCTTGCCGCGGGCTGGGAGTTCCTTAAGATCGCGGGCGTCAGCAACGTTGTCCTATCGCTCGCCTATGCGCAGTTTATGAGTGTGGGAACGGATTCGTGCATCCTGATCGCCGCGACGATGGCAACGTTTGCCGTTTGGGGCATGCCCTTTGGCGCGTCGCTTCGCGTTGCGGATAAGGACGAGAAGGCGCTCATGCTGGGCTATTCAATCTCGGGTGTTCTTGGCGGCGTAAGCGAGCCGGCGCTGTACGGTTGCGGCTTTAAATCCCGACGTTGTATTTTACAGCTCGGGCAATAAAGAGCTCGGTAAGCAGCTTACCGATGCAGGGTATGCCGCAATAGCGATTTCGGCGAA
>DBEXMY010000074.1:0-4953 GCA_048168905.1 Collinsella sp.
CCTTGTGGTGGTATTGGGCGAGGCCTAGAGCGTGTGTCCGTAGGCGTGGGCGGCCTTGATGGCGGCGGCGAACTTGTCGTCGGTGAAGGGCTCCGGGTTGCCTTGCTTCCACTCGTTGGTGGCGTGTGCGTATTCGCACAGGGCAGGGATGTCGGCCTCGGAAAGTCCGACCTGCTCAAGCGTTACGGGCAGGCCCATCTGCTTGTTAAAGGCGGCGTAGCGTTCAAGGCTCTCGGTATCGCCCGTATAGGCAAACAGCACGAGCACGCCCAGGCTCACGACCTCACCGTGCAGATAGGTTCCCTCGCGCGGAATGCTGCACGTCGCATTGTAGAACGCGTGCGCCACGCTCGAGTTGTAGTAGTAATCGTTTTGGTTGGTCAGGTTCGAGACATAGCCCGTGTTGACCACGATGTCGAGCGCGATCTGCTTGACGGCCTCGCTCGACAGATTCCGGCGCACGTCCTCAAGACCCTGGACGCCATAAGTAAACAGCGGCTCGGAGCAGGTGTGGGCGAGTGCCAGGCCAAGACCGGCGGTATGCTCCAAATTACCGGCGCTCGTGGCGTATTCGACCTCGGGCTGCTTGGACAGGGCATCGCCCACGCCGGCCCAGAAGTACTCCGCCGGAGCTTCGGCGATAATCTTGGGGTTGATGAAGATATGCGCAGGTCGGTTGGGGTACGAATATCCCTCGAGCGAGCCGTCGTCGTTGTACACGACGGCAATGGCGGTCGCGGCCGAGCAGTTGGAACAGATCGTCGGGACGGTGAAGACGATCTTCTTGAGCTCGATGGCTGCGGTCTTCACGGTGTCGAGTGCGTTGCCGCCGCCACAGGCGATAAGCACGTCTGCCTGCTGGCAAGCGGGGGAGTTCACGACCTTGGCGATATTGGCGCGCGTGCTGTTGGTGCCGTAGACGCGCGTCTCCAGAATCTCGACGTCGGTGCCTGCCAGCGCAGCCTCGATGCCCGGCAGCGCCGCAGCCAGGGCTCGCTTGCCGCCGATGATGGCGACCTTGGTCGCTCCGTACTCTGCCAGCGCGGCGGGCAACTCGGTAAAACAATCCTCGCCAACGGTGTAGTCGCTCATTCCAATCGTGCGCATAGCAACCTTCTTTCGTTCGATAAAGTGCTTTCAGGTATTTTGCTCCAAGAGAAGGTCCACAGCCGCGAGAAATTTCGAACGTATAAAACCAGTGTTGAGGGTTTTTCGCCGGCGCTGAACGTGCTAGCATACTCCGCATAAGCGTTGATGGGGACGAGTAGTCGGCCGTCCGCATGCTACAGAGAGCGGGGAGCGCTGAGAACCCGTGCATGCGACCGATGAAAATCACCCCGGAGCTGCGGTCCCAACGGACGTGCCGCGCAGGTTCGTCTTAGTAGACATCGCCGAGATGGTCGTCGATACAGACCAGCCGAGTAACGGATGCGAGCGCGCGGCGACGCGAGCGAGGGCATCTAAGCTGGGTGGTTAAGCGAAGAGCTTTTACGGACAGACTGTCCGTTTTGTGGCGCTTCGTCCCAGCTTGTAGGGACGGGCGCTTTTTTGGTGCCCAGAGGGCGTGCGCGCCCATGACAAGAAAGGGGTACCGTGGCAAACGAGTACAAGCAGACGATGAATCTGCCCAAAACCGGATTTCCCATGCGTGCCGGTCTTTCCAAGTCCGAGCCAAAGCGACTCAAGGACTGGCAGGACAACAAGGTCTACGAGCAAGTTCTAAAGAAGAACGAGGGTCACAAGAAGTTCGTGCTGCACGACGGCCCTCCGTACGCCAACGGCCCGATCCACATCGGCCACGCCATGAACAAGATCTCCAAGGACATGATCAACCGTTACTGGATGATGCAGGGCTATGAGGTTCCCTATGTTCCCGGTTGGGACTGCCACGGTCAGCCGATCGAACATAAGGTCGAGGAGAAGCTCGGCACCGAGAAGTTCAACCAGACCTCCACGGCTAAGATCCGCGAGCTTTGCAACAAGTTCGCTGTCGAGAACATCGAGCTCCAGAAGGCTGGCTTCCGTCGCCTTGGCGTGCTTGGCGACTGGGACAACCCGTATCTGACGCTCTATCACCAGCATGACGCCGCCGACATTGAGGTCTTCAAGGCCATGTTCGACAAGGGCATGATCTATCGCGGCCACAAGCCCGTCCACTGGTGCAAGCACTGCCACACCGCGCTGGCCGAGGCTGAGATCGAGTACTCCGACGAGACGAGCCCGTCCATCTTCGTGCGCTTTGAGATGACCTCCAAGCCCGCCGGTCTCGAGAACTTCGACGGCCCGGTCGACTTTATCATCTGGACGACCACGCCGTGGACCATCCCCTCCGACCAGGCAGTTTCTCTCAAGCCCGGCGCCGCCTACGTCGCCGTTGAGCACGACGGCCGCGCCGAGGTCATGCTCGAGGACCTGGCTCCTAAGTGCTGCGAGGAGTTTGGCTGGGAGTACACTCCGGTTATGGTCGACGGCAAGCCCTATGTGGTTCCCGCCGAGACCTTCCACCACATCCACTACAAGCAGCCGATCTTCGACGGTGTCGAGGGCGTGGCGCTGCTGGCCGATTACGTCGGTGTCGATGACGGTACCGGTATTGTCCACAACTCGCCCGGCCACGGCGTCGACGACTACTTTGCCTGCCTCAAGGAGGGCATCACCGACATCTGCATGCCGGTCGATGACGACGGCAAGTTCTACACCGGCGAGGAGTTTGGCACCGGTGGCCCCTTCAGCGGTATGGACACCGATGAGGCCAACCCGCACATCATCGAGTTCCTGCGCGAGCGCGGTACCCTAGTCCTCGAGAAGAAGATCACGCACAGCTATCCGCACTGCTGGCGTTGCAAGCACCCGGTGCTCTTCCGTGCTACCGACCAGTGGTTTGTCTCGATGGACAAGACCGGTTTGCGCGAGCAGGCTGGCAAAGAGGTCCGCGAGAACGTCAAGTGGTATCCGGCCCACGCGGCCAACCGCATCGGCGCCATGGTCGAGCAGCGTCCCGACTGGTGCATCAGCCGTCAGCGCAACTGGGGCGTGCCTATCCCCAGCTACACTTGCGCCGACTGCGGCGAGAAGGTCATGAACGACGCCACGCTCGACGCCGTCATCAAGCTCTTCCACGAGAAGGGCTCCGACGCCTGGTTCACCGACGCTCCCGAGAGTTACCTGGGCGAGGCTTGCGTTTGCCCCAAGTGTGGCGGCCATCACCTCAAGGCTGATAAGGACATTCTCGACGTGTGGTGGGACTCCGGCGTGTCCTGGAAGGCCGTCTGCGAGTATCGACCCGAGCTTGAGTACCCGGCTGACGTGTATCTCGAGGGCTCCGACCAGCATCGCGGTTGGTTCCAGAGCTCGCTGCTCACCTCGGTGGGTGCCAACGGCCATGCTCCGTACAAGGCGGTCGTCTCGCAGGGCTTCACGCTCGATGGCCAGGGCCGCAAGATGTCCAAGTCGCTCGGCAACGTCATCGACCCCAACAAGGTCTGCGACGAGATGGGCGCTGACATCATCCGTCTCTGGGTTGCCTCCGTCGACACCAGCTCCGACGTCTCCATCGACCATGAGATTCTCGCTCGTACGTCCGATGCCTACCGTCGTTTCCGCAACACGCTGCGCTTCCTGCTCTCCGAGCTCGAGGGTCAGTTTGAGCCCGAGACCGACGGCGTCGCCTTTGCCGACCTGCTGCCGCTCGACAAGCTCATGGTTGCCCGTCTGACCCAGGTCCAGGCCGAGGTCGACGACGCCTACGCCAGCTATGAGTTCCCGCGCGCCTACCGTGCGCTCTATGACTTCGTGGTTACCGAGCTTTCCAACGTGTATCTCGACGCCCTGAAGGATCGTCTGTACTGCGACAAGCCCGGCTCGCTCGAGCGCCGCAGTGCCCAGACCGTGCTGGCCGAGCTCTTCTCGATGCTCATGCGCGACCTGCAGCCGATCCTGTCCTATACCGTCGACGAGGCCATGGCATATGCGCCCGCCGGCTGCGTCGATCACCAGAAGTACGCCGCGCTGCTCGATTGGTACAAGTCGCCCATCACGGTCGACGAGGCCAATGAGTTTGAGGGCGTGCTCGAGGCTTCGCTCGAGCTCCGTAGCGCCGTGACCAAGGCCCTTGAGGATGCCCGTTCTGCCGGCACCTTCACTAAGAGCCAGCAGGTCCGCGTCAAGGCGGTCGTTCCCGCCGAGATGTACGCGCTGCTGACTGGTGACAAAGCGGTCGACCTGGCCGAGTTCTACATCGTTTCCGATGTTGAGCTGACCCAGGGCGAGGAACTCTCCGTTGCCATCGAGGCAGCCGAGGGCGAGTGCTGTGACCGTTGCTGGAACTACCGCACCACCGTCGGCGAGTACAACGGCCACGCGCATATCTGCAAGCGCTGCGCGAATGCCCTTTAAGGCACGGTAACTCGGCATTTTAGTTATTGGGAGAATTTGGACGCCTTCGGCCCATTTGCTCCGCTGAATAAAAGCGGCATTCTGTTTTTCGGAATGCCGCTTTCTTTTTATGCTGGTTATTTATCTGGCGTTAGCGAATATGTCGTGCGCTCTGCGTGTGGCAATATAAGATGGTTAATTGCGTTAAACGGAATTCGATGTTCTTGAGGGTAGGGGATTGATTTGGGTCGTGCTGGGGATATGACGCCGCCTTTGCGTTGGCGGTTGGGTGTTGCTGGTGGGGTGGCGCTGGTTGTGCTGCTTGTTGACCAGCTGACCAAGCTTGCGGTTCGTGCCGCGGGCGACGCTTTGCATGTGATTGTTATCCCCGGTGTGATCGACTTTCTATTTGTCCGCAATATCGGTGCTGCCTTTAGCATGGGCGAGGGGCATGGCATCGCGTTTGCCGTGCTGGCGTTGGCGGTCATTATCGCTATTGCCGTGTACTTGCTTCGCGCGCCCCAGCTTGCTCGCTTGGAGGTTGTGGGCATGGCTATGGTCGCGGGCGGCGCCTTTGGC
>DBEXMY010000075.1:0-9046 GCA_048168905.1 Collinsella sp.
TTGGCCTCCCGCGCTATCGATCTCGTCATCGATCAGGCAGGTGTCGAAGGCCTGGCACTCCACTACGACTTCCCCCGCGAGGATGTCCCAGAGTTTGTGCAGACCTTTGCCACCTGGCTGCAAGACGAGCACGGCATCGCCCCGACTGACGAGATGCGCGTTGCGATGTATGCCCACGCCGCTAACGGCGGCATCAAGATCGATAAGACCGCGCACACGGGCGTTGAGGGCCTCTACGCTTGCGGCGAGGCGACAGGCGGCATGCACGGCGCCGACCGCATTGGTGGCTTGTCAAGCGCCAACGGCATCGTATTCGGACGTATCGCGGGCGCATCGGCAGCCCTCACAGCGCAGAAAGAGCCTGAGGCGGCCCTGAAGGCGGATATCACCCTCCCCCAGTACGGCATTGCCACAACAGATGCCGAACGCCTGACACACAGCCTTAGGCACACGATGAGCACCTTTTGCATGATCAACAGGACCGAAACAGGCCTATCCGAGGCACTACACGAGCTTGAGGGCTTGAAGACGGAGGCAACGACCTTGAGCACACAGAAAGCCCAGGACAGCGAAGTCGCAGCCCTCGCCCGCCTGCAATCGCAGATTCAGCTGGCACAGGAAATGGTCAAAGCCATGCGCAAGCGAACCGAAAGTCTCGGGTCGCACTATCGAGCGGATTAAACCGGACACCTATCTAAAGCAGAACACAACCAATCGATATCCATGGGCCCCGTGAGCTCGAAGCAGCACGGGGCCCATTCGTGTCCGCACGACAGCGTATCCTTATTCTGAATACAGAGCGGACAAAGCCCGCATAGAAAATAGACCAGCGAGGAGGAGATATGGACAGTAGAGATATCGAGAAGTGGCGTATCGAACTTGATAGCTACGCCAATGTGGAAGACGGCGTTGAGTATTGGCTCGCACGCGATTTAATGGAACCCATGGGGTACACTCGATGGGAGAACTTCGCCGAAGTTGTTAAGAGGGCAAAAGTCTCATGCGAAACAAACAAAACTCCAGTTGATTCCCATTTTCGTGACACCACGAAAATGGTAACTGCCGGTGTCGCCGCTCGCGCGGTTAAAGACTACAAACTTACGCGCTATGCATGCTATTTAATCGCACAGAACGGAGATTCAAACAAGCCAGAGATCGCGCTCGCCCAGGCATACTTTGCCGTGCAGACGCGCCGCCAAGAGCTCATAGAGCAGCGCTTCGCAGAGATTCAGCGCTTGCAGGCGCGTCACTCGCTATCCGATTCAGAGAAACAGCTCTCGGGTATTGCGTTCAAACGCGGCGTGGACTCCAAAGGATTCGCGATCATCAAGTCGAAGGGCGATGAGGCGTTATTCGGCGGCAGAAGCACGGCGGAAATGAAGCAGCAGCTCGGCGTACCCAAGAGAGCGGCATTGGCGGACAGGTTAGCCGATGTCCTCATCAAAGCAAAGGACCTTACGAACTCGATGACGGCCTTCAACGCCGAGGAACACGACCTGTACGGCCTGGACCAGATCAAGCAAGAGCACGTCGAGAACAACACAAGCGTGCGTGGCAGCCTCATCGACCGCGGAATTGTCCCCGAGAACCTACCGCCTGCCGAGGATACAAAAAAGCTCGAGCGTCGCGTGAAGACAGACGAGAAGAAACTCAAGGAGGGTACTGACGGTTTTACCGATACCCAGGGTAGGCTCGATCTGTGAAAGCGGCTGTGCCCTTTCGGGTTCGACCCCATGCGAGGTCAACAAAAAACGACCAGCCTGAGCCAGTCGCTTTAACAATCTTTGGGTGGGCCGTCAGGGGGTCAGCCTGCTGCGCAGGCGACCGCTGCGGCGCCAAGGCGCCTTGCGCGCTGCGCTGGCAAATGCTTACGCATTTCCTCAGCTCCGCGCCCCGACGGGTTCGACCCCATGCGAGGTTAACAAAAAAACGACCAGCCTAAGCCAGTCGCTTTAACGATCTTTGGGTGGGCCGTCAGGGGGTCGAACCCTGGACCTTGGGATTAAGAGTCCCCTGCTCTACCAACTGAGCTAACGACCCAAAGCTAAAGTCCGTTGTGGCGGACTTTAGAGGAGATATCGTGTGGTGGGCCGTCAGGGGGTCGAACCCTGGACCTTGGGATTAAGAGTCCCCTGCTCTACCAACTGAGCTAACGACCCGATATCAACACGAAGCAAGAACTGGGGTGGGTAAAGGGACTCGAACCCTCGACCTACGGGACCACAACCCGTCGCTCTAGCCAACTGAGCTACACCCACCGTGTCCTGTGCGCTTCGCGCTCGACTATTATTGCAAGGAACGCCACGTGATGCAAGCCCCAATTTTCAAGAATTTTGAAAAGAGTCTTTCGAGACCATTTCGAGCAAATCCCACCGGTTTCATAGGAGTAAACTTGCCCCACTGCAAATGCTCGAAAGGACCGTCATGAAAGAACTCTCCAACCGCACGGCAACGTTTACCGATTCGGTCATCCGCCGCATGACACGCATCTCCAATAAGTACGGCGCTGTCAATCTCTCGCAGGGCTTCCCCGACTTCGATCCCCCAGCGCAGCTGCTCGATAGCCTCAGCACCATCGCCACCGACCCCAAGCCGCTTTACCACCAGTACTCCATCACCTGGGGCTCCCAGGCCATGCGTGAGGCGCTTGCCGCCAAGCAGGAGCATTTTATGGGCATGTCGGTAAACCCCAACGAGAATATCGTAGTCACCTGCGGCTCCACCGAGGCCATGATGGCCGCCATGATGACGGTTACGAACCCCGGAGACAAGGTCGTCGTCTTCTCGCCGTTCTACGAGAACTACGGCGCCGACACGATCCTTTCGGGTGCCGAGCCTATCTACGTGCCGCTCAACCCGCCCACATTCGACTTTGACCGCGAGACACTCGAGGCGGCCTTCCGCGACAACGACCCCAAGGCCATCGTCCTGTGCAACCCTTCCAACCCTTGCGGCAAGGTCTTTACGCGCGAGGAGCTCACCTTTATCGCCGACCTCTGCAAAAAGTACGACACCTACTGCATCACCGACGAGGTGTACGAGCACATCGTCTACGCGCCCCACGAGCACGTCTATATGGCCACGCTGCCCGGCATGTTCGAGCGAACCATCAGCTGCAGCTCGCTGTCCAAAACGTACTCCATCACCGGCTGGCGTCTGGGCTACACCATTGCCCCGGCCCAGATCACCGAGCGCATCAAGAAGGTCCACGACTTCCTCACTGTGGGTGCCGCCGCTCCCCTGCAGGAAGCTGTCGTCACCGCCCTCAAATTCGACGATAGTTATTACCGGGAGGTCCTCGACCTCTATACCGCCAAACGCGACCTGTTCTGCCAGGGACTCGACAGCATCGGTCTTGAGCATAACGTGCCGCAGGGCGCCTACTACGTCATGATGGACATCTCTGAGTTTGGCTATGACAGCGACCTCGAATTCTGCGAGGACCTCGCGTCTAAGGTGGGCGTGGGCGCCGTGCCCGGCTCGAGCTTCTTCCGCGAGCCCGTCAACCATCTGATTCGTTTCCACTTTGCCAAGCGAGACGAGACGCTTCACGCGGCGCTGGAGAACCTCAAGTCGCTACGTGATAAAATCAAGCCGCGCGGGTAAGGACGGCCCGGCAACTAAAGCAACCAAAGAAGCCCCGCACCGCCCGCCGCGTTGCGAGGCTTCTTTCTATAGCGCTTTCTTAAATAGTTTAGAGCCCTATACTTTAGTCACGGAGCAACTCGTCCCAGAGAGAGGAATACTATGGCAGAGCAGCAGCTTATCGGAGCGCTCGAGGCCGGTGGCACCAAGATGGTCTGCGCCACGGGCTATGCGGACGGTACGGTCCTAGAGCGCGAGCAGATCGCGACCACGACCCCGCAGGAGACCGTTGAGGCCGTCAACGCATGGTTTGCCGACAAGGGCATCGCCGCGCTGGGCATCGGCGCCTTTGGCCCCACCGCAGTCAACCCTGCCTCGCCCCAATACGGCAAGATCCTGGAGACGCCCAAAACGGCATGGCGCTACTTTGACCTGCTGGGCACTATCCAAAACGAGCTCAATATCCCCTGCGGCTACGATACCGACGTCAACGTCGCCTGCCTGGGCGAGGTCACGTTTGGTTGCGCCAAGGGCCTCACCGACGTGGTCTACCTGACCATCGGCACCGGCGTGGGCGCCGGCGTGCTCTCGGGCGGTAAGCTCGTGCACGGCATGATGCATCCCGAGGCCGGCCACATCCTGGTCACGCGCGACCCGCGCGACACCATTGGCGAGCACAGCGCCTGCCCCTTCCACGACAACTGCCTAGAGGGCCTCATCGCCGGCCCCGGCGTTAAAAAGCGCTGGGATGGCAAGAGCGCCGGAGACATGGCCGATGACCCGGAGGCCATGGACCTGCTCGCCGGCTATCTGGCACAGGCGCTCATGACCTACACGCTGTGCTACGCGCCGCAAAAGATCATCATCGGCGGCGGCGTGGCCGACCACACCCCCATCGTGCCGCTCGCACGCAAGAAATGTGCCGAAATGCTCAACGGCTATATCGTCACGCCCGAGGTCAACGACATCGATACCTACATTGTCAACAACAGCCTCGAGGGCAAGCAGGGCATCATGGGCTGCCTGGCCCTGGGCGCACAGGCGCTTCAGTAGCAGACGCACCCACGGGGCGTGGCACGCCCGGCAAATCCGACCTACGGAACGACGCCACCACGCCTCATATAAGCCCTCAAATAAAAAAGGCCGCCTAGTACCAAACAATACGTCCTAGGCGGCCTTTTTGGCGCACATCAGCGACCGTAAGAGATATCGGAGCACAACGCCCGTTGCCGCTCCACAGCAGTCGATCATCACATCGGTGATCATTCCAGCGCGTCCCGGCACAAAGAGCTGAATCGTCTCGTCGATCGAAGGAATCAGCAGCAGGAACACCGCCGTGGGCAGCAGCACGTCAAAGGTGCGCCGGCCCTCAAAATCAAAGGCGTGCGTTGCCAGGATGCCGAGCACCATATACTCGGTAAAATGCGCGCACTTGCGAACAACAAAGTTGGTCACCCATTCATATGGAAGTCCCACGCCGTGCAGGAAACCGCGGATAGCTTCCATGACCGTTAGACTCAGTGAGCCCGACCCCGAGCCGGGAACCAGCGAATTGCCCCAGATCAAGAGCGCCATCAGGCAGGTCACGACCGCCCATTTTCGATTGATCTTAACCATGCAGAAGTTATGCCTCCGCGCGGAGCGGCGCAAAGCTGGCGGTACCGCCCTCGATAACGCTCAGATAGGCACGGCCCGTACGCTTGGCGGTAGAGGACTGCAGGCGCTCGATCTCTTCCTCGAGGATCTGATTGACGCGCTCGTGACGACGATTTTCCATAATGCCGGCGGCAATAGCCTCGGCTCGCTCGATGCTCTCGCGCGAGATACGGGCAGTATCCTCGGGGAACACAGCACTGTGACGGCCGACATAGGCGGGGACAGCAGGATGAGGGGCAGCGACGGGAGCGGGGGCCGTAACAGGAGCAGGCTCGTCAATCTCATCCAGGATCGCGGTGGCGGCGGCCCACATGTCCTCGTGGCCCGAGTAATCGGCCATGGGGACATCAACCTCGAGCGAGGCATCTGGAAGGTCGCCGGTGTTGATGCGATCTTGGGCATCAATCGATGCGGTGATGGCTGCAGGCTCATCGAGGTCATCGAGATCGATGTCCGCGGCACCGGAGATGATAGGCATGCTGGCGAGGTTTGCATTGTACGGCGCAGCCTCAGCCGCCTGCTGCTGGGCAGGAGCGCCCCACAACGAGCTTTCGGCGGCACGGCGGGCGGCAACGGCCTCCTCGTCCGCGGCCATGGCTTCATCAACGTACGAATTGTCGGCAGAAGCGTTCGCGTCCGCCGAGGTAGCGCTGTAGGCGTTATTGGCTGCCGCGTTGGCGACGAGTGCCACGAAAGCCGCCGTGCTGCCCGCAGGGGCGGCCTGGGAGCCAGACACGGCGCGTGCCGCGGCGGCGATGTCGTCGCGATTGAAGGAGCCGGTCTGCCCGCCGTTGGTGAGCTCGTCGATGGCGACTTGATAGACGTCGCGCGAGTGCGCAGGGTCGCAGCTCACCGGCGAATCGTCGTCGAGCATACTGTCGATCATGGACCAAGCCTCGGCCTCGTCCATGGCATCTGCGGCTCGAGCGATGGTAGGGACACCATCATCGGCATGACGGCGCTGGAACGCACCAGTCAGGCCGGAAAGGAATGCCGAGGTAGACTGCTCCGCCTGAGCCTGAGAAGCAGAAGCCGCAGCGTAAGGAGTCGCATCCTGCTGCTGAGCTGGAATCGAGGCGGTCTTGAACTCGCTTTGATGCTGATTGAGATTGGCGGCACCGCCCATGGCATCGGGCTGGAACAGACGCTCTTCACGCTGCGCACGGTACTCGGAGATACCCAGCGAGGCGGCATAGATACCCACGCCCGCCACCGCGCCCACGGCGAAGGGAACCGCACCCGCCACGACCGTCTCGTTCACCGACGAAAACGGCAGCGTCGCGGCATACATAACCACGGGAGCGGCAAGGCCGATCCCGCACGAAAGTCCGGCAAGGACTGCTCGTTGTGTTGCATCAGAAGAAGCCATGAGCTCTCCCCATCTTCCAGCACCCAAATCGCATCATTCAGTTGGCTGCGCGAGAGAAGATGAAGCGGGGCTATGCCCCAAAGCAACGGTATATGGTTCGTTTCATCTGCGTTTTCCGTCGCGAAGCTTAAAAGCTATTATGCGAAACCGCCCTGTCGATTGCAAGCGACGATGTCGGATTGAAACGGGAAACCTGCTGCTTGCCAGTCTTATGGTCAAAAATAAGCGCGGAGCGGCGATATGGAAAAGGGCCGAGGCTCAAAGCCCCGACCCTTTATCGCATTGATGACTATCGCTGCGCGTGGATGACAACCTAGAACGTCTGCTCGTAGTCGCTGTGCTTTTTGGCCGAACGCACCAGGAACTCCTGGTTGGTGTTGGTGCCCTTAAGACCCTTGATAAACGACGCGGCTGCGCGCTCGGTGTTGTTCATGCCGGCAAGAATGCGACGCAGACCAAAGAGAAACGGACGCATCTGCTCGTCGACCAACAGGTCTTCGTTGCGCGTACCGGAGGCAACGGGGTCGATAGCCGGGAAGATGCGGCGGTCGGCCAGGTCGCGGTCGAGCTTAAGCTCCATGTTGCCGGTACCCTTGAACTCCTCGAAGATGACCTCGTCCATCTTGGAACCGGTGTCGATGAGGGCAGAGGCCAGGATGGTGAGCGAGCCACCGTTCTCGATATTACGGGCTGCGCCCAGGAAGCGCTTGGGAGGATACAGGGCCGCCGAATCGACGCCGCCCGAAAGGATGCGGCCCGAGGCGGGCGCCGCCAAGTTGTAGGCGCGGGCAAGACGCGTAATGGAGTCGAGCACCACCACGACATCGCCGCCCAGCTCCACGATGCGCTTGGCGCGCTCGATGACGAGCTCTGCCACGCGAGTGTGGTTGTCGGCGGGCATATCGAAGGTCGACGCCACAACCTCACCCTTGATGGAACGCTGCATATCGGTGACCTCTTCGGGGCGCTCGTCGACGAGCAGGCAGATGAGGTGCACCTCGGGGTTGTTAATCGAGATAGACTGGCAGATCTTCTTGAGGATCGTGGTCTTGCCGGCCTTGGGCGGGGACACGATCAGGCCACGCTGACCCTTGCCGATCGGCGACACGATGTCGATGGCGCGACCGGTAATGGAGTCTTTGCCGTGCTCCATGCGCAGCGGCTCGTTGGGATAGACCGGGGTGAGGTCGCCGAACTTGGGACGGTTGCGAATCTGCTCGGGGTCCAGACCGTTGACGGTCGTGATTTTGGCGAGGCCGGCGCGCTTGTCGCCGCCGCGCGAAGGACGCAGCGAGCCCTCGATGACGTCGCCCGTGCGCAGGCGCGCGGAGCGGATGAGGTAGGCGGGCACGAAGGCGTCGTCGTTGGACTTCATGTAGCCATGGGCGTGGATGATGCCGGAGCTGTCCGGGCGAATCTGCAGAATGCCCTTGATGTCGCGGAAGCCCTCGGCCTTCGCGGCGGTGGTGTAGATCTCTTCGACGAGTTCGGCCTTCTTCTTGCCGGTCGTCTCAATCTCGAACTCCTTGGCCTTCTCGCGCAGCTCGGCGACCTTCATGGCCGCGAGCTCCTCGCGCGAAAGCGTGGGCTCAGTCGGAGCGGCGTTGCGCTCCTTATTGCGCTGTTTGCGGTCGCGCTGACGGTTGCGACGGTCGTTGTTGCGCTCGTTGTGTTCCTCGTTGCGCTTGTGCTGGCGACGGTTGGAACGAGTGCCGTCTTCGGCCTCGGCGGGCGCGGCAGCATCGGTTGCGGCGGCGTCGGCATTGACCGCAGCAGCGTCATTGGCCTCGGCGCCGGAATCGACCTGCGCTTCGACATCAGCCTGCTGCTCGGACGTCTTGGCCTTAGCGGACTTCTTACGACCGCGCTTGGGCTTCTCGGACGCAGGTTGTTCGACGTCCTGGGACTCGGCGGCATCAGCCGATGCATCGACGGTCGCCTCGGCGGAATCCTCGGACGCGCCCTTCTTGGCAGCCTTAGCCTTGGACGTGCGCTTAGCAGCAGTACGATGGCTGCGACCAGGACGGACATCGGCGAGCTCGACATCGGCGGGAGCGGCCTCGGAAGTCGTAGCATCCTGGACGGGTGCATCGGCAGCGGTTGCAGACTCGGCGGTCGCCGCAGCATCCCGAGCGGCTGCAGCTGCGGCTGCGGCCTTCTCTGCCTCGACGAAGGCCTTGGGCTTGCGACCGCGACGGTGCGGGCGCAAAGCCGGATCGACAACGGGAACTTCGCTGGCCTCGACAGACGCAGCGGGCTCAACAGGCGATGTGCCCTCCCCTGCCACGGAACGGACCGAAGCCTCAGTGAGCTCGGGGGTTACCTGATCGGCAACCTGCTCGGCCTTAGCAGCCGTGCGACGGCGTGTGCGCGGTACCGGCTTCTCGGTCGGCTGGTCGGCGACAGGGGTCTCGGTGGCGGCAGGTGTCTCGGGCA
>DBEXMY010000076.1:0-2106 GCA_048168905.1 Collinsella sp.
CAGCAGGCGAGCTCGCGCGCCGTGGCCACGTTCGCCTTGTTGCCGTGGACCCCGCGCGCGAGCAGCGCCTCCCGCCTCTCGGCCAGCCTCCGCACGCCCTTGGCGGCATGCCTCCGGGCGCCCCGGTCCGGGGCCTGGCCCCTGGCGAGGTCCTTCGGCCGCCCCGAGCACGTCGGGTAGTGCCACGCGGCCTCGACCAGAGCCTTCCTCAGGTGCTTGTTGCCGGCCTTGGTGATCGCGCCCCTGCTGTCGCTCTCCCCGCTGGAGTGCTCGGAGGGCGTCAGGCCGACCCACGCCGCGAACGAGCGGGCGTTCGACTGGATAGAAAAACGCCCGTCGGCGGTGGTGCCGGCGGGCGCTGCTGTGCGATATGTTGCGTTGTGGGCTTAGTGCCTCATAAAGTGGTACTCGATCACATTGCTATAGGGGTGACCCGGGCCCACAATGCCCTGCGGGAACAGCGGCTGGTGCGGCGTGTCGGGGTACATCTCTGCCTCGAGGGCAAAGCCAGCGCCCCAGCCATAGTTGGCATCGTCCTTGGCATGTTCGTCGCCCAGCCAGTTGCCGGTGTAGAGCTGCACGCCCGGGGCGGTGGTGTAGTAGTCCAGCTCACGACCGGTCCACATCTCCTCGACGTGCATCGCGCGGCGCAGATTACGGCCGTACTGATAGCCATCGATGCACAGACAGTGGTCGTAGCCACGGGCTTGCTTAATCTGCGGGTCGTCGGCTTCCATGCCGGGCGCGACGGGGCGCAGCTCACGGAAGTCAAACGGCGTGCCCTCGACCGGAGCGATCTCTCCGGTGGGGATATTCTGCTCGTTGATGGGCAGGTAGTGGGCAGCGTTAGCAACAAAGAAGTGCTCACAGTCCATGCCGGCGTTGTGACCGGCAAGGTTAAAGTACGTGTGGTTGGTCATGGACACGTACGTGGCGCGGTCGCTCTCACAGCCATATTCGATACGGAAGCAGCCGGTGCGCGTCACGGTAAACACGGCCGTAAAGGTGCGGTTGCCGGGAAGGCCCAGCTCACCGTCCTCAAGCGAGGTGGTCATGCGCACGGCATTGTGGACCTCGTCGAGCTCAACGTCCCATACGCGCTTGTGCAGACCATGCTCAAGATCGCTGTGCAGGTTGTTGGTGCCCTCGTTGGCGGGCATATGCCAGTCCGTGCCGGCGATGGTGATCGTGGCACCTGCAGTGCGGTTGGCCACAGGTCCGATGGTCGCGCCAAAGCAGGCGGGGTTGTCAAAGTAATCCTCGAGCTTATCGAAGCCCAGCACCACATCGCGCGCGTTGCCGGGGATGTCGGGCACGTCGATGCCCAACACGGTGGCGCCATAGTCCATAATGCGAACGCAGATCTCGGGCCCGTTGAGGGTGTAACAATGAACGGGGGTACCGCACGGCGCGGTGCCGAAAAGCTCGGAAGTGATCATTTGGTTCCTAACATCGAGGTATTTCGGACAAACTGTAGCGCGAACAGGCGAGATTATCACTACACCCCACTAAAGCAGGGGGTATTTTTCTCAAAAAAGTGATGATTGGAGCTGTGCGGGCGTTCATTTCTGACGCGCGCGAGTCTGATACAATTTGTTCGTTATTGTTTGAATTGACGTGAGCGTGGAACAGCGAGGACTCATCGTGATTAAAGCGGAGCGACAGGATAAGGTTCGGCAGCTGCTCGAGGAACAGGGAACGGTCTCGGTCAAGGAGATTTCGGATGCGTTAGGTGTCTCGGATATGACGATCCGCCGTGACCTTGAGGAGCTTGCGAGCCTGGGCGAGATCGAGCGCGTGCACGGCGGAGCCCGCAGTGCGCAGGGCCGTCCACACGCTATGCTGCGCCATGAGTATTCGCACAGCGAAAAGCGCACGAAGCATGCCGAGGAAAAGTTGCAGATTGCGCGCCGTTCTGTGGAGCTTATCGAGGAAGGCTCGACCATCTTTTTGGGCACGGGCACCACGGTTGAGCAGATGGCCTCGATGCTGCCGGCGTTTCGCCTGCGCATTGTGACCAATTCGCTTTCGGTGTTTAACCTGCTCGAGGCGCGCGAAGACTGCGACCTGTGCCTGGTGGGCGGCATGTACCGTCGCCGCACCGCC
>DBEXMY010000077.1:0-15711 GCA_048168905.1 Collinsella sp.
CACCAAGGGCGAGCAGCCCATCCGCGCCGAGGGCAAGCTGCTGGTCATCGATGGCGGCTTCTGCCGCGCTTACCATCCCAAGACGGGCATCGCCGGCTATACGCTCATCTCGAGCTCGCGCGGCTGCCGCCTCAAGTCGCACCGGGCCTTTACGACGGTTGCCGAGGCACTCACGCGCAACGTGGACATCGAAAGCGAGACCAACCGTTTTGACCAAGCAGACCGTCGCCGCATGGTGAGCGACACCGATACTGGCGCCAAGATTCGCAGCCAGATCCAGGATCTGCGCCAGCTGCTCGATGCATATAGAAACGGTGCTATCGAAGAGCGCGTCTAGCCCCACCCGCGGGGATTGGCTAAACTTGCTGAGTTTGTCATCCCCACGGCGTCCCCGCGCCACCCTAAGGCAGGTACCATGCAAAAGCTCCTTGCGCAGATCATGAAATTTGGCGTCGTCGGTGTCATTGCCACGGTTATCGACTTTGGCATTATGAATCTGCTCCACTACGGTCTGGGCCTCAACATCCTAATCGCCAACACCAGCGGCTTTATCATCTCACTCATCTTTAACTACCTCGCAAGCATGAAGTACGTGTTTGCGCACAAGGAAGGCATGAGCCGCCGCCGCGAGTTCATCATCTTCGTCGTGCTGTCCGTGATCGGTTTGGTGCTCAACGACGGCATCGTGCTGGCGTTCAACGCCGGCCTGGGACTCGAGGCCAATATCGCCAAGATCTGCGCCACCGCGCTTGTCATGGTCTACAACTTTGTGACCCGAAAGATCTTCCTGGAGGGCGACGAGACAAAATAGCTCGAAACCCCTGCAGCATTACGGCGCCCACGGACGACGCGCACTCAGCGCAGTATCGTCCGTGGGTGTCGCTCGTTTACGGGCAAATTTTCAACGTTTGCGGATTAGCTCTTGAAAATTTGGCGAGTTCATATAGTTCTTGGCAAAGACCTTACGTTTCCCTTGTAAAAGCTCTAAAGTATCCTCTGCTCGATTCATCAACGCATTGGATGTGATTACGTGCGCAAGGCGCTGGCACAACCTCATACCAAGCAGTTCCTCAAGTTTGCTGTCGTGGGTCTTATCTCCTTTGGCATCGACTGGGGCATGCTCATTGCGCTCGTCGAGCTGTTCCACCTCGACTTTTTGATGAGCACCACGGTTTCGTTTATCACGTCCGTCGTGGTCAACTACTGGCTCAGCATGAAGTACGTGTTCGACCACCGCGAGGGCATGAGCCGCAAGCGCGAGTTCACGATCTTCACCATCCTGTCGGTGATCGGCCTGGGCCTCAACGACCTGTACATGTTTGTGGGCGTCACGTTTTTGAGTATCGGCTACCAGGCCATGAAGGCCATCGCCACGTTCCTCGTCACCTGGTACAACTACTTCAGCCGCCGCTTCTTCCTCGAGGGCGCACGGTCGTAGTCGATTCACTATTTGCTTGAATGTATAACCGGTTGGAATTCCCGTTCCAACCGGTTTTTTGTTTACCGAGAGACCCGGTGGCCCAGTCCCATTCGCACGAAAAACGGGCGGCCCGGATGTTTGTCCGAACCGCCCGTATGGTGCGATATGTCGAGGCCTCTAGCCTGTTACGTAATACCAGACCACGTTGTCGCCGTTGGAGAGAACGTAGTTGCTGCAGGCCGTCATGGGCGTTGTGCCGTTTACGGAGTACATCCAGCCGCTCGTGCCGCCGTACTGTTTTTCGGCCAAACCACCAATCGCGGAAACATACGTGCCGTACGACGAGCCGTGTGCGTTGACAGAAAGGCCTAGCGCGCACAGGGCATCGTAAACGGTAGCGCCTTCGTTAAAGGTAAAGGTGCCGCCAGAGGACACAGGATTGCCCACAGCACTCGATGTGACCGAAACCGTCACCGTTACGTAGTTGGACTCCTGCGAGCCGCCCTGACCGCCCGAGGAAGCGCTTCCGCCATTAGAGGATGAGGCTCCATCAGACGACTGGCCACCGCCCGAAGAAGCACCGCCAGACACATTGGAAGTATCACCGGCTCCCGTATTTTGGGCAGCGGATTTATCGCCAGACTTCTTGCCGCCCCGGTCCTCGGACTTCTTGCTATCCGAGTTTTTGTCCGATTCCTTGTTTGAAGACTCGGAATCGTCCTTGGCGTCGTTCGAGCCCTTGGGCTCGTCTTTTGCATCATTCGAAGATTTGGAATCCTTGGAACTAGCCTCGCCCGAAGCGGCAGACGAGCCAGACCCCTTGGTGTCCTTGGCGACGACGCTCTCCCCCGTCACGATCTGAACGATCCAGTCAATGGACCAGGCGCCGCTCTCGGAAGGATGGACGAAGCCCAGCGAGACGACGATCAGAATGGTGCACGCGGCGGTCAGGACGCCAGTAAGCGCCTTCCGTCGAGGGGCGGACGCCGCCGAAGCGGCGCCCTGTTGCTTTGCATCGTCGAGCTGAATGAACGAGGAATCTGGTTGCTTGGGGTCAGCGTCCTTGGATTTATTGGACACAGCCCTCACCTACCGACGTTTGGTGAACACGAACACGCCGACGATGGCGAGTCCGATGACGCCGGCGGCAACGCCAACAATGGCGAGCGGGTTGGTGCCAGTCTCCTGCTCGGAAGCACTAGAGGACTTCTTAGCAGTGGTCGTAGAAGCAGCACCCGTATCGGACTTGGAATCGGACTTCTTGTCGGACTTCTTGTCGGACTTGCTGTCCTTCTTGTCAGACTTCTTGTCAGACTTCTTCTCGTCCTTCTTATCGGACTTATCGGAGTCCTTCTTGTCGGACTTGTTGTCCTTGGTCTCGGTCTTGGTCGACACCGTCGTCTTGGTCGTCGGCTTATGACCCGGGGCGACAGCGCCGCCCTTCGAGCCGGAGCCGGAACCCGTGCCAGTGCCAGCGCCAGTGCCGGAACCAGTACCGGTACCAGAACCGCCGCCGCCATTCGAACCAGCGCCGCCATTACCGCCAGGGTTAACGGCATTCTTGGTCCACTTGGCATACAGCGTCAGATCGGCCGTCACCGGCGTGCTAAAGTCATACGCCTGCGTGCAAGCCTCATCGGTATACCAACCGCCGAAAGTGTAGCCATCGCGCGTCGGATCGGCCGGCTTGACCAGCTTGCCATCGGCCGTAGCAACAAACTTAGTGTCGCAAGCAGACCCGCCGTTGGAGTTAAAGGCAACCGTCCAAGACTCGACAGCTCCAAGTTTAAACAGCGTGCCCGAATCATTGATGTAGTAGAGATTGCCAGAAGCATCGGCAATGACCGGAGAGTCACAGTACTGGTAATGGCCAGCCGCATCATAAATCTGCGTCGCCTCTGCATCGCCGAGCGTATAGCGATACACGCCACCACCAGCAGAGTAGTTGACGTAATCCTTGCTATCCGCGCTGTTAACGGTGAAGTACACATAGGTCTTGCCGCCCTGAACACTCACCAGCGGAGTAGCAGCAATACCATTGAGGCCAGCCGGCAGCGCCTTGCCGTCGGCAGCAGCGACCATCGTGGTCTTACCCGTCTTCAGGTTATAGAGAACCAGAGCAGAGCCAGTAGCCGTCTGTCCGCCGACAATCAGATTGTCACCAGACACCGCAGGGGCGCTCAGATTATTCGTAAGGCCCAGATCAACCGTCTTCTGTTCACTCAGCACGCCCTTCGCCGAAAGCGAAATCACATGGAGCTTTCCGTCGTGCGTCATCTGATAGAAGGTCGAACCATTGGACGGATCGGCAATGCAATCGGCATTTGCGACAGCGCCGAGCTTCATGGTCGAAACGACATCGCCCGTCGTCTTATCAATGCACTTAAGCGTACCCGCGCTCGTAGGAACGATGGCATACTTATCCGTCAAAGCCGCACCAGTCCAGTAATAGCCCTCGGCAGGGTCGATGTTCTGCCAAGAAACTTCGCCCGTGGCAATCTTAATGCGCGCAAAGGAGCCGTTGCCGTAGGTCGCGTTGTAATTCTCGTCATACGAAATATCGACCGAGCCTACATAGACGTACTCGCCGTCCGAAACGACGGTGCAGGAGCTCTGCGTCAAGTCCGTCAAACCAGGCGTCAGCCACTTGCAGATCAGCTTGTCTGCAGTAATCGCCTGGACCGCACCGCCGTTGAGCGGAACGATGATAAGGCCATTGGTATAGATCGGACGAGAGGTATAGCTCACCTTGGAGGCAAGCGGCGCAGAGGCAACCTTTTTGCCCGTGGACGAATCGATCTTAATGAGCTCGTTCTCGGTCGCGATGTACACAAAGCCGTTAGCAATGACAGGCTCGCTGCAGTTGGCATACTGCTGACCAGACTCGGCCTTCCAATCGAAGGCCCACTTAAGACCGGCGGCCTGCGCAGGCGTCTTGGCATCCGTTACGGTCGAACCGTTGCCACTGTTGCCGTAGCCGGCCCACTCGGCATCCCAATCAGGAGTCGTCGCGCTCGGATCCACGACAATCTTGTCGGGATCGGGCATGGGCGAATTATCGGTGGTATAGGCAAGCGTGACCTTATCGCCGCTCTTGAGCGTAATCTGATTGGCGCAGAGTAAGGAGGGCTCTCCGTTGATATACAGATGCCAATATTTATTGGTCGCAGCATCCCGACCATACGGATTGTGATCGAACGGCGAAGTAATGGAATTCAGGAACCAGTACTCACCACTCTGGGAGCCGTTGTACGCAACGCCCTTGGCCTTCAGAACTGCCTCAATAAGGTTCTGGGCCGTGGAGCCTTCGGGCAGAGAAACATTGCTTGCCGTGCCCCAACGCGTATTGTTCCCGTTGACATCGGGACCGATAACATCGGCGGATCCAAGCACCTGACCGGGGAGGGCATCGGCGTCAGCACCATACATAAAGGTGACGGCGTCACCCTCCTGGAGCTTGTAGGCACCGGCGCCAACGTCGGCGAACTTGCCATTTACGTAGAAGCGCCAATAGCTATTGGTCGCAGCATCATAGCCACAATAGGACTTACCATCGAAGGGCGAATAAATGCCGTTGAGGAACCAGCCCCAAGACGATTCGTCAGCATCGAGAGTAAGGCCGACCTGCTCAAGGAGATCCTTGGCAGTAGAGCCTGCCTTGAGACTCGTCTGACCCGTCGAAGCCCAAACCTGCTGCTTGCCGTCCTTGTCCTTACCGAGAACCTGAACAGAAGCATGGACAGAATCGGACGGCAACTGGTCGCCCCAGCCACCGTAGAACCACGTGACGGTATCGCCGGCATGGATGGTGACATTGTCCGCCGTATAGTCACTCGACTTGCCGTTGATGAACAGCTGCCAATAGGTCGAATAATCTTGGGGCGTACCCAGCTCAACACCGTTGTACTTAAGGCTCAGAATGAAGGGGCCCGCAGCAACGGCGTCAATGTCGTTCGCCTCGAGTGCGACCTTCGTAAGATCAAGCGCGCTCGAACCGGACGTCACCACATACTGCGCATTATCGACCCAAGTCTGAGTCTTGCCCTGGGCATCGCGACCAATGACGGTCACATTTGCGGCAACCTGGTCCTTAACGACAGGGGACGAGCTACCAGCCGTATAGGCAAACTCAATCTTCTGCCCCTGGGTGAGCTTGACGCTGCTCGCGCCAACCGAGGAAGACGCGCCGTCGACGAACAGCTGCCAGAAGGCATAAGTCGTCGGATCGTAGGCAAGCGTGCGACCATCGCTCGGGGATGTGATGCTTTCGAGGTAGAAACCGTATGCCGTGTTCGGTTCGTACTTCGCCTTGAAGCCCGTCTTCTCCTGCAGCTTAATGAAGGCATCCGCAGCCGTCGCGCCCTCGTCGAGCTTGAGCTGCGTAGGTGCCACCCAGGTCTGAGCCTTGCCGTCAGCATCGGTGCCGATAATCGAGAACGAGACCTCGACCTGCTTCTTGGCGACATCGCCGGTTTCTGTCGGGTTCTCTGTCTGAACGGCAGCCGCGGCGGCAGGTCCCGCTTGGCCAGCGGATGCCGTCGAAGACTGCTCGCTCGTGGCAGGGCTCTCCCCCGTCGTCGAGCCTTCGTCGCCAGTTGCTGCCTCTGTTGTGGCGGCACCAGCTGCAGGCGCGCCCTCGGAATCCGAAACCTCGGCCTTGCCCTGGTCGGCAGCACCGTCCGCGGCCCCCGTTCCCTCACTCGGCGTCGCAGCCTGAGCCACAGCGTCGGTAATGCCCTCGGCACCCTCGGCCCACAGCTGAGCCGGCGTGGTGCTGAAGGCCATCGCGAAGGCCAGGAATGCCACCAGGCAGCGCTTTGCCACGCCGCGCGCGATTACGCCACGGCGACGAAGCGAGGCACGCTGGCACTCGTCCTCAAACATATCCATTTGTCTCCTACTGTCTGTACTTGGAGCGTTGCCTTGAAGCTGCCCTACGTCATCGCGCATGTTGCGCTCGAGTTCCCCCATCGGGGTCCCCCTTCCCTCCAGAGCCCTATGCACACCGGCGGCATACGCCGCAGCCGCATGCAAGATGGGAGGCGATCCGACTTAACCTTAACGACTCGGGCGCGCCGTCCGATCTGCGACGCGAACATCCCGAGCCAAGAGGAATTACGGTTACTGGTACAGCCGGGGACTTGCACCCCGATTCTCCCAAACGCGCAGGAAAACCGCGCATTCGTGCGTCTCCGCACCACCATCTAGGCCATCGATTAAAACCGTCAATATGCTATCACGCAAAAGGGCCTCGCACGCAGGCGAAGCCCAAGGTAAAAGCTATTGTTTGCGATAGGAGAATGCGGTGACGGTCGCAGCCTCTAGTGCTTGCCGCCGTGGCTGTTGAGCCAGATATTGCGACCCAGCATAAGCGCCAGCACCAGCGCGCTCACGTAGCCCATAAAGCCAATGACTGGGATACCAAACACAACCGGCTCGATGCGTGCATAGTACACCACCGACGAACCGATAAACAGACCGGCGATCACAATCGCCATCGACATGCGGTCGATGATTCCGCCCAGCTGTCGCAGCGCCTTATCGCTGTTCATGATCTGCGTGTTCACCTTAAGCTGGCCGCGCGTAAGCATGCGCGAAGCCAACCCCAGGTACTCAGCCGCCTCGAGTGAGCCCTTCGCCGCGCGATAGCTGCTCGCGGCAAGATCGCGCCCCATGTCGCGCACGCGCGCATAGGTGCTTTTCTCGTTTTTAATGTGGGTTTGGATGATCTGGATCATGTTGACGTTGGGCATGTACTCGGTCAGCAAACCCTCGAGCGTCACCATGCCGCGCGCGAACATCGTCACCACGCTCGGCAGCTCAACGTCATTCTTACGCGCGAGGTTTAACAGCGAGGTCAAAAACTCGCCGATATCTAGGTCCTTAAGGTCAAGGCCCGCAAAGTCAGCTACGATAAAGTCCAAATCGGACAAAAACGCTGAATGATCGAGCTCGGCCGAGTCGCCACGCGTCACGACGAAGCGCATGAGCGAATCCTTGAGCTTGGGCACGTCGCCCTCGGCCACGGCGAAAATCATGTCCTTTACGATACCGCGATCGTGACTCGACATGCGTCCGACCATGCCCAAGTCGATAAAGTAAACGATACCGTCCTTGAGAATGATGTTTCCCGCATGCGGGTCGGCATGGAAAAAGCCGTCGTCGAGCACCTGCGTCGAGTAGTCCTCGACGATCGCGGCACCGATCTTTTCCAAGTCATAGCCCTCGGCCACCAAGCGTTCAGGATCGGCGATCGAAATGCCGTCGACGTAATCCATGACCACCACGTGCTCGGTGCACAGGTCCAGATAGGATTTAGGGCACGTCACGCCATGAACGCTCTTATGGAACTCGTAGAAGTCGTTGAGGTTTTTGGCCTCGGCCAAAAAGTTGGTCTCCTCGCGAAACGAGGTCCACAACTCCTCGACTACGCCGTGCAGGTCAACGAATTGATCGGTGTTGACGAACTTGGAAACGATACGCACCACCGAGCGGATGATATCGATGTCCTGCGCCATAACCTGCTGCGCACCGGGGCGCTGCACCTTGACGGCCACGTCCTCGCCCGTCACCAGACGAGCGCGGTGCACCTGCGCGAGCGATGCGCTACCAAGCGGATTGGGGTCGATCGCATCGAACATCTCCCCCAGGCGCAGGCCGTATTCTTCTTCCAGACAACTGAGTACGACTTCGTACGGTACGGGCTCCACGTCGGAGCGCAGACGACGCAGCTCGTCGCAAAAGCGTTGCGGCAGAATCTCGGACCGGTTGGCCAGAATCTGCCCCATCTTGACGAACATGGGGCCGAGTTCCTCGAGCAGGCGGCGCAAACGAACCGGCGTGAGGTTATCCCACACGCGGTACTTTTTGACCAGGCGAACAATCTGTCCGATGCGCTCGCGGCGACCCGCCGGCGTGAGCTGGTATTCCTCGTCCGGCGCCATCGCGTCGGGCTCCTCGGGCACCATATCGACGGCGCGCGGCTTCTTGCGAGCGCCCGAGACGGCGGCGTCGACCTCATCGACAACCGCCGCCTCGTCACCCAAGGGGTCTAGATTGTTGTAATCGGTGGTGGAATCTGCCATCTGCGCTGCTACTCGGCCTCTTCGGTATCCTTCGCATCGTCGGGCTCAACGGACTCGACGGGCACCGAGGTCACGTTGTCCTCGACCGAATCGACGATGTCGCGCACATGGGCCAGGAAGGCCGTGCGCTCGGGGGCGGTCATGACGCGGACCCGGGCAAGGATGAGCTCGTCAAGCACGCGCTGGGCCGCGGTCTCGCCCTGCATGCCCAAGCGCTCGGTCAGATCGGAGATGGTACCGCCGGCCTGCTCGAACATGTCGGACACACTGCGGGCGATATCGGGGGTGGCGGTGTCCTTGCGGACCTGCTCGCCCTTGGTGTTAAGGTCGTCGAGGACCTTCTTGCCGCCTTCGACAGCAACGGCGGCAGCGCCAAAGCCCACGTTAATGGCGCCGTTAACAAGCTGATCGAGTTTCATAACCATGGTTATCTCCAATCACAAACAACTGCATTGGCGTTCTTGTACCCAAGATTGAGCGAAAGCGACAAAGCGTTTTAGCGCTATTCGATCGACGGGAAATCCCTACCTCACGTTGTCATTCATCGCGAAAGAGTTCTTCATGGCGCAGCTCGTGGTGTAAAGCACCTTGCCCAGCAGGGCATCGGTCTCCACGCGAACACGCTCGGCAAAGGCCTCGTTGGCGCGTGCAAGCTCGGCAGGCACCTCGACCTCGGGCAGAGCGGCTACGGCAGTGTCGACGTCATGGATCTGCTTGTGGCCCATGCCACCGACCTTCTCCTGGTAGTCCTCCACAGCGCGGCCGCACTCATGGAAACGGACGTCGGCCAGGGCGCCGATCAGGCGGTTGGCCCAGTAGAAGTTTTCGGACGTTACGCGAGCCTGCGTGTCGGCATAGTACTCGGGCATGGTCTCGACGTTGGCGTACAGCGGAACCAGCGCGTTAAACGAGTTGGAGCCAAACGCCATCCACTGCACGGCGCGATAGGCCGGCTGCGCATAGGGGCGCAGCTGCAGCACGGCGAGCTGGCTGTTGCGGTTGATGCCGATGGGGCGATAGGCGCCGCGCGTGGCGGGCGTGCCCTTGCTGCCGTAGCAGTCGTACTCCGTACCCTGGTAGTGGCTCGAGAGTACGTACTTGATGTCCTCGATGGTCACCTTACGCTCGGGCACGCGGCTCCAGGGGATATCGTCGCTCTCGGGCGTGTAGTCGGCGTCGGGGCCATCCCACACGTCACTGGGGTTGAGGCAGCGCTGCATGTACCAGGCGCGCGGCGTGTTGTAGACATGGTCGCTGTCGCTGTGCGAGCCAAAGGCCTCGCGCGGGTTAAAGACGGCAGCCGGGCCGTCGCTCTCGACGCCCAGCGTCAGGTCCAGATGCCACTCGGCCATCCAGACGCGCAGGTCGGCGGAGCACATATGGTCGGCCTGGGCACCCTCGGCGTCATCCAGGTCAAAGCTGTCGATGCCCAGCTGGTTGGGCATGGTCACATAGGCGTCGTCAGGCACGCGCTTGGCGATCCAGTGGTGACCGCCGATGGTCTCGAGCCACCAGATCTCGTCCACGTCGCTAAAGGCGATGCCGTTGTTCTCGTAAGTGCCGTAGCGCTCGAGCAGGTCGCCCAAGATACGCACGCCGTCGCGGGCGGACTTGGCATACGGCAGCACCAGGGTCACCATGTCCTCCTCGCCCAGGCCACCGGGCTGCGCCGGCACATAGCCGTCCTCACCCTCGTTGCCCTTGGCGGGCACGTAGTCCACGAGCGGATCGGCGCCGCGGACGCGCTCGTTGGTGGTAAGCGTCTCGGTTGCGGACATGCCAACATTGAGCTCGTTGAAACCGGCCTCGGCCCAGATACCGTGGCCCGGAACAACATCGGGGACGCTCGTATAGCGCATGGGGTTATCGGGCAGCTCAACGGTCAGGTGGCTCAGGACGCTCGTGTAGACGCGCGGCTGCTCGTCGGGATGCACTACGCGCATGCGCTTGGGCTCAAATACCCCGTTGGACGAGTCCTCGTTACGCGCGACCAGGGTCGACCCGTCGTAGCTTGCGTTTTTACCGACCAGAATCGTTGTGCACGGCATGCGCATCCTCCTTGAGCGAAAAAATCAAACGGCAACAGTGTATCGCTTCGGCGCAGAAAGGGCGAAACCACGGCCTCGGCAGCCGCCGTGGTCAAAAAATGCCAAATATGAGTACTGTCACAAATTTAGTGGCAGCAAATTGCACTGTTCCGGGCGCCGGGAATCCTCACCTGTCCAAAAACTGAGTCTAGTAATTCCCCATACGTCCAATAAAATTGGCTCTTTAACGATATTACTTATCGCTAAAGAGCCAAAATGATCTCAAACATATGTGACTAACTTGGCAACAGTACTCATATTTGGCATTTTTTGACCACGGGGTATCTAACAAACCCCCTAAACAGCCTCCAAACGCCTATTTTACCGCGCGCTCAGCCGCCTCGATCACGTGCTTGGCGAGAATTGCTGTCGTCACGGCGCCCACGCCACCCGGCACGGGGGTGATTGCGCCAACAACCGGCTCCGCGGCATCAAAATCGACGTCGCCGACCAGCTTGCCAGCGGCTTCGTCCCAATTAATGCCAACATCGATAATCGCCTGGTCCTCGCGGACCGCATCTGCGCCAATCGTGCGCGCGCGTCCAACGGCGGCAACCACAATGTCGGCAGCACAGCACTCGGCGGCAAGATCGCGCGTATGCGTATGGCACGTCGTCACGGTTGCGTTGCGCGCCGTAAGCATGGCGGCAACGGGGCGGCCAATTACCAGTGAGCGTCCGACCACGGCAACTTTGGCGCCGTCCAGCTCAACGCCGTAATGATCCAGCAAAGCAAGCACGGCTTCAGCTGTGCAGGGGGCAAAACCCTCGCCGCGCCCCGAAAGCGTGGTGAGCAGCGAAGCCGGCGTCATGGAGTCAACGTCCTTGGAGGGATCGAGCGCTGCGGCGACGGCGTTCTCGTCAAGGCCGGCGGGCAGCGGGCGAAACATCAGACAGCCATGAACAGCCGAGTCGGCATTGATGTCCTCGATGGCCGTCAACAGCTCGTCTTGCGAAACACCGGCAGGAAGCAACACGCGACGCGCCTCGATGCCAACCTTTTCGCAGCGTTTAAGGGCGCCGCGCTCGTAGGATAGGTCGTCCTCGCGTTCACCCACACGCACGATAGCAAGCGTCGGAACAACACCGCGTTCGCGCAGCGCAGCGCAGCGGGCAGCGAGCTCCTCAGTCAAAGCGCGGGCGACGGGAGCACCCTTCAGTAGCTCAGCCATGGCTATCCCCTCTTTCTTGCAGCGTCGGAGGCGCGGCGCGCCAGCGCATCGGCGCGCGGCAACCATGTGTCGAGCAACTCATCACACGCCGTCTCGAGCTCCTCGGCGCGTGCACGATCCTTCATAGACGTGGTGTTCGCAAAGAGCGTCAAGCTCGCGCCCTGCATGGCGGCGCGGCAGAATACGGCGCCGCACGCCACATCGGACAGCAGCTGACGCGAACCCTTGTCGGCCATGTCCTCGAGCAGCGCCAGTGCGCGCCCGCAGGCATCCATAATGCGATACGGCGGCATAGCGGCCACATGCAGCGCATCCTGAATCGCAGCCGGTCGGGCCGGGTCCTCACGCGGAATACCGTACGCAGCGGACACCTGGCCGTACGCACGAACGTCCTCGGCGACCAGACCCACAAGCTCCTGCGCCAACTCGTCTGCCTGGGCAAACGCACGCGTCAGGTCATCCGCACGATCAGCAAGCGCGGGATTGGTCGCACCGTAGCGGGCAACCATTCCGCACAGCGAGGCGCCCAGCGCGCCCACAAAAGCGCTCGCGCTGCCACCACCGGGAACTGGCTCGCGCGCGGCCAGCGCCTCGGCAAAACCGCGACAGGTTTTATCCATCATCTCTTGGCTCATACGCACACGCACCTTCAAGTCATATATATCGGTCGGGCGGCCGACGCCGGCCGACCGCATCGATCACGTAATGGTGCTAAGTCTAGCCCATAAGTACGCGAGCGTCAGCGCACCTGGCCATCGCGGATTTCTATGGCACACGATAGGCCATGCCAACGCAAACATGGGACACATGGCCCACCTTTCGAGACTTCCGGACGTCACAAACTGGGGCATATCTATAAACAAGGAACCTGTTGGGGCAACGCCCGCGTACACGCGCCCCTTTTAAAACAACGGGCACCCAACCCCGGGGAGGGCCGACAGCATCGGCCCTCCCCTCTTTTGGACCCGCGTATATTGCCACTTGTCGGCGCAATTCCAGCCCCCAGAATGGGACACATGGCCCACCAGAACGAGCCGCTCGCGCGTACAGTAAAGGCAGGTAATCCATGGGCGGTTACAGATCGAGGAGGACACGACCATGAAAAAGAAGGCCTTTGCGATTCTCACCCTCTGCATAAGCCTCTTAGCCGCAGTCTCCCTAGTGGGCTGCGGTGGCAGCGGCGGCGCTACCGGAAGCGGCGGTGGCGGCGGAGCAGAAAAGCCAGCCGTGGATATGAGGACCGATTTCATTTGGTTTAAGGTCGAGGTCCCCGAGGGCGTCGAGATCACCGACGTCGCAGGCGACACGGCCGATAGGGCCCAGTTTAAGTTCACCGAGAGCGAGCACGCCAGCGACCGCTTCATCCCCGTCTTCGATCCTGACAAGAACGCCGACGAGCTGTTCGACTACGAGGCAAAGTGGAAGGCCAACTCCGGATGGACCGAGAGCGATCCCGTTAAGTACAACGGCAAGACCTGGCGCAGTGCCTACTTTACGCACTCGGGCGGCGTGACGACCGAGCACTTCACCGACGTTGACGGTGGCAGTGTGTATGTGCGCATCGACAACGTCGAGGAACACAAGGACGCCGTCGAGACCATGATGAAGTCTCTGGAGTTTGCCGACGACATCGCCGAGGCCAAGACCGAGGCCATGGACGTCAAGCTCGACGATATCGAGATCAAGCGTTAAGCGACTGGCGAGTGCAGCGGGAAACACAGGCGCAGTGCAAACAAGCGACGGTACCCCAGAGCTTCGTACCCAGGGAGGGCCGGTAAACCGACCCTCCCTTTCTTATGCCGGTAGCCAACGAACGCGAGGATGCCGGACGCCGGAACCGCTCCAAATGTAGCAACAGTACGAAAACGACAAGCACCCCAACACGTCCGCCCGCCGATTTATTGCGCCGCGCAGACAATTAAACCAGCATCTTTAAACATCTGAGCAGTATAGTGACCAAAACTATCGCATAACCGCACTCTACGAATGGAGAAGTTATGACCGAACACCGCGCCATCAGCCGCCGAGCATTTACGTTGGGCCTTGGACTCGCGGCGTTGTCGCCACTTGCAAGCCTGCCCGAAACCGCCATGCTGGGCATTAGCCCGCGGGCAGCCTTTGCGGACAGCACGGCCGGGCCAGCAGTCAGCCTCGACAATTTCGTCATTCGCCTTCGCCCCGCGGGCTATTTTCGTACCGCAAGCGTTAACGAAGACGGCAACGTCATCGGCAACGTCTGCCATCTGTTTAATGACGGCACGTCCAGCAAGCTCATCCTTGAGAACGTAACGACCAAGAATGACGATACAAACTGGTATGCCATCCGCACCTTGCTCAATTTCGAAGAGCATAAAAAGACGGGCTACAGCATTTGGTCGGTCGATGGCGACTCGGACAAAGACGGAAAGGTCATCCACGTATGGAGCGGCGAGTATGACAACAAGCCCAGCCGCGCTTTTGCGTTCGAGCGGCAATCAAACGGAACCTATATCATCCGAGACCGCACGGTCGAGAAAGAAACCAAGAAAAAAGACATTAAGTACCTGGCAATAGAATCGAACGGCGAAGACCAGGACAACAATAAGATCTGCCATAAGAGTAAGAGCATTCCGTGAGAGCTCGAACTTATCGGTTACGACATGAAAAAGAACGATGCCACGGTTAGCAGCCTCGACTGGATCACGTACAGCAGCTACGTCGATGGGCCATGTTGGATGAAATACGTCGACGACAACAAGTTCCTCGACGAGCTGAGCATCCCGGGTACGCACGATTCGGGCACCTGTAGCGTGGACAACGACACCGAGCCCCAATCCTCGCAAGTAAAATGCCAGCAGGATTACATTCCCACGCAGTTGCTCGAAGGCATTCGCTATTTTGATATCCGGCTCGGAAAGGGCGACAACCCTGGCATCTGCCACGGGGATTTCTACCTATTCAAAAAAGACGGGGACTATCTGCATCTCTCCGATGTCATCGGGTACTTTAAAACGTTTTTGAACGAAAACCCGACAGAAGCGCTCATCATGCTTGTATCACGAGGCAACGACGAGGCTACCGACGAAAGTGTTACGACGGCTTTCGCCAAGGTTTTGGACGACAACCCCAAACTGTTCTATACGTCGAGCCGAATCCCCACGCTACACGAGGTGCGCGGAAAGATCGTTCTGCTGCGTCGATTTAGGCTCGCCGGCAACAGTGTAAGCGGCCACACGTGGGGCCTCGACCTTACCGAATGGGATGACAAGATCAAGGCTCACTCCGACAGCGCCACTATGTGTCTCGTCCAAGACGCGCGGGGCTTTGAAGCCGCGGGGGAAACAGGCGATAAAGAGCCCTATTGCACCAAGGTATACGCCCAGGACAAGTACAAACTCACGGGAACCGACAAGCTCAGCTGGGTCGATAATGCGCTGAAGGAAACGTCCGGGCGCACGCGCAACGAGGTAGATGTCGAGGACGATAACGGGGCCAAGGAGAAAGTCCTGGAGCGTTGCTGGTCTATCAACTACACCAGCTGCACGGGCTTGTCGCACGGAGGCAATCCTTTTACCTCGGCACGAGTAGTCAACGAGCATCTGTATAAGAGCCCGTACATCAATCCCAGCGGCATCGAGGATACAAAGTCAGATTACCTCAAGCACATTGGCATCATCGCATCCGACTTTGTTGATGCGGCGCTGGCCCGGAGCATCTATCAGCGCAATTACGATACGGAGCACAAGCAGACGGCTTCGTACTATCTCCCGTACTATCTCCCGACCCGCATGCGCATGACGTACGGCGACTCGCTGAGCGATGCCTCATTCCAGGATGGCAAGACCGTTGGCGAGGGTCATTTCCGCCTTGCCGACAGCAGCAACGCGCTCAACGCGACAGCTTCGGGCCATGCGTTTGCCATTGAATACGTGGATGTCGACGCCCTGGGCAACGAGACCGTTACGGGGC
>DBEXMY010000078.1:0-4612 GCA_048168905.1 Collinsella sp.
TGCGACGCGCCAGGCGCACCGTGGCAATCGCGAGCACCGACGAGGTCAGCAGCACCAGGCCCTGCGGAATCATGCCCAGCAGGGCACCTACCGTGGACAGCAGCGCCGAAGAAGGCACACGACCGGCCAGCAGCTCGGAGAAACACCAGGAAAGCGCGCTATCGCCCGGGGTTCCCGCAGCATCCCACAGCTCGCTCACACTCGAGGTAAAGAGCGCCAGACCAAGCGGAATCATGATAATGCTCGCGAACCGCACGATGGCGTTCAGCGCGTTCATGATCTCGGAATTGACCTTTTTGACGTACTTGGCCTCGTTGTTGATCTTTGCCACGTAGTTATCGGCGCCGACATGGATCACGCGGGCGCGTAGCAGGCCCGAGTCGATAAAACTGCCGCTCATGAGCTCGGAGCCTGGCTGTTTCTTAATGAGGTCGCTCTCGCCCGTCAGCAGACTCTCGTTGACGAGCGCCTCGCCCGACACCACCACGGCGTCGGCGGGAATCTGGTCACCGCGCCCCAGGCGAATGATATCGTCGAGCACGATCTGGTCCAGGTCGAGCTCCACCTCGGCGCCGTCGCGCACCGCGATGGCCTTCTTAGAGGTGAGCAGCGTAAGCTTGTCGACCATCCGCTTAGAACGCATGGACTGAATGACGCCAATTGCCGTGTTCAAGAACACCACGAACAGGAACGTCAGGTTCTTAAACGAACCGGTCAGCAACACCAAAATCGCCAAGACCACGTTGATCAAGTTAAACAGCGTGCAGAGGTTCTCGATGATGAGCTCTTTGACCGACTTGGTCTTGAGCTCCATGTTGCGGTTGATCTTCCCAGCGGCGATGCGCTCCTCGACCTCGGCGGTCGAGAGTCCGCGCTCGATATCCGTTGCTGCCATACCACGTCCCATCACGTCGCGTCGGTATAAGAAAACCGCCCGGACCATGCGAGGTTCGGACGGTCTTACGTTCGATGGTGCCCCATGTTGGATTCGAACCAACGGCCTTCTGCTCCGGAGGCAGACGCTCTAATCCCCTGAGCTAATAGGGCGAACGGTAGGCATTATACCCAAGTGCGCCGCGGGCTAACAAAATAATAGAAAAAGCTTTGCAATTACGTGGGAGACGCGCCGCGACGGTGCGCTTTAGGCGGCAAAAGCGAGTCAGATAGTATAAACTCTCATGCACATATATAACGGCTCGCGATGCGGGCCGTTTTTGCAAGGGTTATCCATCGAGGTGAGAGGCACACCATGATTGCGATTTTAAAGCAGAGCGCCAGTGACGAAGCCGTAAGCCACATTGTCAGCTGGATCGAGAAAAAAGGACTCAAGACCGACGTCTCGCGCGGCGAGAACGAGACCATCATCGGCTTGGTGGGCGACACGACCAAAATCGACCCGTTCCTGCTCGAGTCCATGGACGTCGTCGAGCGCGTGCAGCGCGTCTCCGAGCCGTTCAAGCGCGCCAACCGCAAGTTCCACCCCGAGGACTCCGTCATCGACTGCGGCCACGGCATCAAGATCGGCGGCGACCAGTTCCAGGTCATCGCCGGCCCCTGCTCCGTCGAGGGCGAGAACCTCATCCGCATCGCCCGCCGCGTGAAGGCCGCCGGCGCCACGATGCTGCGCGGCGGCGCCTACAAGCCCCGCACCTCCCCGTACGCCTACCAGGGCATGGGTCCCGCCGGCCTGGACCTGCTGTGCGAGGCATCCGCCGAGCTCGACATGCCGATCGTCACCGAGATCATGGACCCGCGCGACGTGCAGGTCTTCTTGGATAAAAAAATCGACGTCATGCAGATTGGCGCTCGCAACGCCCAGAACTTTCCGCTGCTCAAGGAGGTCGGCAAGACGCAAACCCCGATCCTGCTCAAGCGCGGCATGTCCGGCACCGTCGACGAGCTGCTTATGGCAGCCGAGTACATTATGAGCGAGGGCAACGACAACGTCATCCTGTGCGAGCGCGGCATCCGCACCTTCGAGACCCGCACTCGCAACACCTTCGACCTCAACGCCGTGCCGGTGCTGCACCACCTGTCGCACCTGCCCGTCGTCGCCGACCCCAGCCACGCCACCGGTTACACCCGCTATGTTGAGCCCATGGCGCTCGCCGCGACCGCCTGCGGCGCCAACGGTCTGGAGATCGAGGTCCACGACGACCCGAGCCACGCTTGGTCCGACGGTGCTCAGGCCCTCACCCCCGACCAGTTCGATGACACCATGCGCCGCATCCGCGCCATCCGCGAGGTCGTCTGCCAAGAGACCGTTCAGGAGTAGCCCATGGGTACGGTGAGAAACGCACGCGTTAACCAAGGTGGCCCCAAGTGTGCCGGCATCGTGGGCCTGGGCCTCATCGGCGGCAGCTTTGCCCGCGGCTATGCGCAGGCGGGCGTCCGCGTGCTGGCCTGGGACCCCGATGACGACGTCATGACGGCCGCCAGTATGGGTACCGTTGCCGGCGAGCTCAACGACGAGACGCTCGGCGAGTGCGACATCATCGTCCTGGCGTGCTACCCCGAGGCCTGCATCGAGTGGCTCGAGGCGCACGCCCAGGCACTCGCCGACGCCACCGACACCGAGGCCATCATGGGCCCCGTGGTGATCGACACCGTGGGCGTCAAGGGCATCGTGTGCGAGCGCGCCTTTGAGCTTGCCCGCAAGCACGGTTTTTACTTTGTAGGCGCGCACCCCATGGCGGGCACGCAGTTCTCGGGCTACGCGCATTCCCGCGCCGACCTGTTCCAGGACGCACCGCTCGTGCTTGTACCGCCCGCAGTGGACGACGCACTTAAGCTGGAGCTTTTGGGCCAGGTGCGCGAGATGGTACGTCCCTTGGGCTTTGGCAAGTTCAGCGTAACGAGCGCCGCCGAGCACGACCGCGTCATCGCCTTTACGAGCCAGCTCGCGCACGTCGTCTCCAACGCCTATGTTAAGAGCCCGACCGCTCAGGTCCACCACGGCTTTTCGGCCGGCAGCTACCGCGACCTCACCCGCGTGGCGCACCTCAATCCGCAGATGTGGTCCGAGCTCATGATCGACGACGCCGATGCGCTCGCCTTCGAGATTGACCATCTGATCGAATCGCTCGGCGCCTACAGCCGCGCCCTTAAGGACCGCGACCAGCGCTATCTGGAGAATCTCCTTGCCGAGGGCGACCGCATCAAGCGCGCGCTCGACGACGAGGCCTCCCACTAGACCACCCATCACGCCAGGTCGAAAGGACCGAAGCTTATGGCGATTACCATCGATATCGACACCGCACGCCCCTACCAGGTGCATGTGGGCACGTTTTTGCTGGAGCAGGCAGGCCCGCTCGTCCGCGCCACCGCCGGCGGCTCGCGCGCCGTCATCGTGACGGACACCAACGTAGGCCCCCTCTACCAGATGCCCGTTAAGCAGAGCCTGGAGGCGTCAGGCTACGAGGTGAGCATCTGCACCTTCGTGGCCGGCGAGGCCCATAAGCGCGCCGAAACCTATGTTGCCATTTTGGAGTTTGTGGCCGAGCACGAGCTTTCGCGCTCCGACGTGATCGTGGCGCTCGGCGGCGGCGTCGTGGGCGACGTGGCGGGCTTTGTGGCCGCCACCTACATGCGCGGCTGCAAGTTTGTGCAGATTCCCACAAGCCTGCTCGCCATGGTGGATTCGTCGGTCGGCGGCAAGACGGCCATCGACCTGGCAGCTGGCAAGAACCTAGCCGGCGCCTTTTGGCAGCCGAGCGTGGTCATCGCCGACGTGGGGTGCCTGGCAACCCTTACGCCCGAACAGTTCGCCGACGGCTGCGGCGAGGTCGTCAAGCACGCCGTGATCGCCGACCCCGAGCTCTTCGCCGAGCTGGAGAAGACCCCGCTCACGCTTGAGCTGCTGAACCGCGACGTGGCCCGTGTGGCAATCATCATCGCCCGTAATATCGACATCAAGCGCGCCGTGGTCGTTGCCGACGAGCGCGAAACCAATCAGCGCAAGCTCCTCAACTTTGGACACAGCGCGGGGCACGCCGTCGAAGCCTGCGAGCACTTTGAGCTCGGCCACGGCAACTGCGTGTCGATTGGCATGGGCATCATCACGCGTGCCGCAGCCCTGCACGGCATTTGTGACGCCGAGCTGCCCGGCCGTATTGAGGAGCTCTGCGCCCGCCACGGCCTCAAGACCCGCTGCGACCTAGATGCCGATGCCGTCTTTGCCGAGGCGCTCCACGACAAAAAGCGCGCGGGCGACACCATCGACCTGGTAATTCCGCACGACATTGGCCGTTGCAGCATCGACCGCACGCCGCTTTCCACCTTCCACGATTTGATTGCCGAGGGCCTCGGCCAGAAGGGAGACGCTTCCGCATGTTAGCCCGCATCACCCCGTCCCCGCTCAAGGGCACCGTTCCCGCCATCGCGTCCAAATCGATGGCGCATCGCCTCATCATCTGCGCCGCGCTTGCCAACGGCGAGACGCACGTTGCCTGTAACACGACCTGCGCCGATATCGAGGCCACGGTGCGCTGCCTCACGGCGCTCGGCGCCCGCATCGAGACCGTCGAGGACGGTTTCCAAGTCCACCCCACCATGAAGAGCATTGAATTTGGCCTGCTCAAGGCCCTTGCCGGCGGCACGCTCGACTGCGGTG
>DBEXMY010000079.1:0-10701 GCA_048168905.1 Collinsella sp.
CACCTGCTCGTCGAGCACCGCAAGCAGCCCGTCAATCCCCTCGCCCGTCTTAGACGACACGGGCACAATTGGCGCGCCCGCAAACACAGTACCCGACAAAAAGTCATCGACATCGAGCTCGGCAAGTTCGGTCATCTCGGCGTCGGCCAGGTCGCACATCGTCAGCGCGACCACCATATGCGTAACGCCCAACAGCTCCAGCACATGCACGTGCTCGCGGGTCTGCGGCATTACGCCCTCAACGGCAGAGACCACCAGCACGGCAACGTCGATGCCTGTCGCACCCTGCACCATAGCGCGCAGGTAATGCGCGTGGCCCGGCACGTCGACAAGGCCAACGATCTTGCCGCTCGGCAGTGCCAGTTCGCCAAAGCCCAGCTCCACCGTCATGCCCCGGCGACGCTCAACCTCCAGACGGTCGGGATTCTTGCCGGTCAGCGCCTCGATCAGTGCCGACTTACCGTGGTCAACGTGACCCGCCGTGCCAACGATAACGGGACACTCCACCAGCGCTTGAACCTCACTCATCGAGCAATCGCCTTCTCAACGCATGCGGCAAGCGTCGACGCCGCCGTCTCGATATCGCGGTCGCCCACAAGCGTACGGACGTCAAACAAAATGCGATCGTGCGAGGTTCGCGTGACGACCGGCGTGTCGAAGTCCTGGACAAGCGAGCGCTTGAGCGCGTCGACGGACAGGCGCTCGTCAACAAGACGCACGGCCACGCACATCGTGGGCAGCTCAACGGTAGGCAGCGAACCGCCACCGGGCGTCGAGGACTCCTCGACAATCTCCAACTCAACGGCGCACGGGCAACCCGCCTTATCGAGCCCGGCGGCCATGCGATCGCGGAGCTTGCGGGCACGACGCTCCAGATGAGCCTGCGGAAGCGTGAGCATGTTGAGCACCGGCACCTCACGATGGGCCACATCGGCGCCGTCCATATAAATGCGCAGTGTAGCCTCGAGCGCCGCCAGCGCGAGCTTGCCCGGGCGCAGGGCACGCATAAGCGGATGCGACCCACAGGCCTGGACCAGATTGCGACGGCCCATGATAATGCCCGCCTGTGCTGCACCGAGCAGTTTATCGCCCGAGCACGACACCAAATCGAGCCCTGCCGAAACCGAAGCCGGCGTGGTTTCTTCGCCGCCGCGCACCAAGATGTCGTCGGGCAACAGCGCGCCCGACCCCTGGTCCTCGTAGAACAGCAGGCCATGCTTGTGGGCCAGAGCAGCAAGCTCCCGAGAGCCTACCTCCTCGTGAAAGCCCTCGATGCGATAGTTGGAAGGATGGACCTTGAGGATCATGGCCGTATCGGGCGTAATAGCTTGCTCATAATCTGCCAGGTGCGTGCGGTTGGTGGCGCCGACCTCGACGAGCTTGGCGCCCGAGGCCGCCATGACATCGGGGATGCGGAAACTGCCGCCAATCTCGACAAGCTCGCCGCGGCTGACGATAACCTCTTTGCCCGCAGCGTGAGTCGCCAGCACCAGCAGCACCGCGGCGGCATTGTTGTTGACCACGAGCGCGTCCTCGGCACCGGTGAGTGAGCGGATCAGCTGCGCGGCGTGCTCCTTGCGAGACCCGCGCGAGCAGGTGTCGACGCTGTACTCGAGCGTGCTGTAGCCGCGCGCGACCTCGGCCACGGCCTTGGCGGCCGACTCCGCGAGCGGGGCGCGGCCCAAGTTGGTATGGATGACAACACCTGTGGCGTTGACTGCGGGACGCAGGCTCGGCAGCGCGGAGCGGTGCGCACGCCACTCGATGGCCGAAGCCAGGTCGCGCCTAGAGCGCGGGGCGGCGCCGGCGCGAATGGCGGCGCGCTCCTCGTCGAGCTCGGCCGTGACGGCGGCATGTACCACCGCGTCGCAGGTCTCCCCCGCCGCCTTCACTACCGGCCACTCGGCAAGCAGCTCGTTGACGGAGGGAATGGCGCGCAGGCGGGCGCGCACCTCATCGGACATGTTCTGGCTATCGCTCATGTGCGGCCTTTCAAAACCAAAGGTGAATCAATCGTTCGAACGTCAAACTAACAGCCAATTCGATCGGCTGAGTCAATCAATAGCTATTATCCTCGCGCGCCGCGATCTTTTCCACGCGAACGGCGTTTTCCTGGGTGAGCGCGGCACCCGTCAACGGGTCCCAGCGCAGCGGCGTATGGTCGAGCGGGCCCACGCCCAAGGCTTGAGCGCCACCGGCATCGGCGCCAAACGAACGCCCGCCGGGGGCGGCCGACGTAAAGATGCACGCCGGATGCAGATACGGCGTCGTCTCCACGCGCACGCGGTCACGGCCCATATCGCTCACGAGCTCAACGACCTCGCCATCGGCGATACCCATGCGAGCGGCGACATCGGCATTCATCTGCACGGCATCCAGGTCCGATCCAGCCTCGGCGGCACCGGCCGCCGCAAGCCTTCGCGAGGTATGCGACTCAAAGGGTCGGTTGCCGCTAATGAGGCGAAACATCCCCGGGCCGGGCTCCACCATGGGCGCGATCCAGTTGGGCACACGACCCATGCCGACTCGCTCCCATACGTCGCTTGCCAGCGCAATCTTACCGCCATCCAGGGGAATCGCCGGCTCGCCCGTACGCGAGGGCAGCGCAACGCCCGTATCGGCCCAACCGCGCTCCTTAAACGCAGCGAGGTCAATTCCAAACGACGCCACCTGGGCAGCCGCCAGATCGTCAGACGTAAACTGGAAGTACTCGCCCACGCCACACGTCTGCGCCAGACCGGCAAAAATCTCCCGACCGGGACGCGTGTCGTCATGCTGCACGGGCAGCACGGCGTTGCGGTAGAACACGCGCGCATCGTTGGCGCCTGTCACCGTTCCCACGCCGCGGTCAGCCTCCAGATACGTCACATCGGGCAGCACGAAGTCGGAAGCGCGCGCCGTCTCGGACCAGCGAATATCAATCGTCACGAGCAAGTCGAGCTGCTGCAAAATACTCAACCAAGCCTGTGCATTGCCATAGCCCGCACCGGGGTTACTGGCATAGACGATGAGCCCACGCAAATCGCCGGCAAGAATCGACTGACCGATGGTCGTGCACAGGCCGCGCACCGGATCGACCAGTGGATAGCGCTCGGACCCTAGCTTGGGCCCACGCGGCACCGGCGGCGTCGCAAAGCGCGTGGGATCGAGGTCGCCCAGTGAAAGCGGTGTGGGCGGATTGAGCGCGCCACCCGCATGTCCAATACAGCCCAGCAGCACATCGACCAAACAGATAGCGCGTGCGGTCTGGGTGCTATTGGCATACGCAATACCGATGCCGCCATGAAAGCCCGCATCCACCACAGCGGCAGGCGCGGCGGCAGCTAGATCGCGCGCCGTGGCGACAATCTCTGCGGCCGGCACGTCGCACATCGACTCGGCCCACTCAGGCGTCCAAACAGCAGCCGCCTGCGCCAGCTCGTCAAAACCCGTGGTATAGCTGGTCACGAACTCGTGGTCGTACAAGCCATCGGCTATCAGCACATGTGCGATACCCAGCAGCAGCGCCAGATCGCATCCCGGACGCACGCGCAGCCAGCGGTCGGCAAGCGCAGCCGAGCCACTGCGCCGGGGGTCAACCACGATGATTTTCGCCCCGCGCCGGCGCGCATCGTTGAGCGCATCAACGGCCCCCATCGTCGACGAATCGACAATGGAACGTCCCAAATACATGATGCAATCGGTATGCGCCAGGTCGGAGGCGGGGCTGTAGCCCAGACTGTGCTCCCAGCCGGTAAGTCTGCTTACCTCGCAGGCGCCGTCGGCACCGTATACGTTGGGCGAGCCCAGCGCATGCATAAAACGATACGCCCAGTAACGGTCGAACGAGGGCACGCCGAGCGTCATGCCCAGCGCGCGCGGACCATGCCCGTCAACAATCCCCAAAAGGCGCTCGGCAATCTGGGCAAACGCCTCGTCCCACGAAATCACATCGAACCCCGAGCCATCCTGGCGGCGTCGCATGGGGTGCACGATGCGGTCACGCTCGTCAAACGGCATTGCCAGGCGATGCCGACCGCGGGCGCAGAGGGCACGCGCCGCGCACGGATGCCCCGGCACCGGCAGCTCGGCCACCACGCGACCGCCCTCAACGCGTGCCGCAAAGGCGCAATCGGCATAGCATCCCCCGCATGTGGTCACCACGGCGCGACCGTCGCGCTTCACAGCAGATGCCATCTCGATTACCCCTTTCATCAGCCAAACACAACAGGCCAAAAGCACGGCAACGAGCCCCAGACCCAAAAAGCCTCCCGCACGGCAACGCCCCGCGGGAGGCCCAACATCAAACAGACGGTACCTTACGCCTCGGACTTCTTAGCGTAGATAAACCAGTAGCCGAGCGCGATCAGAACCGCGCCGCCCACGATGTTGCCCAGCGTGGCGGCGGACAAGTTAAACGCAATGCCCGCAGCGTTGAGGGCATCGGCGCCGGCAACGTCGGCACCATAGCCGCACGCGTGCATCACGGCACCCATGGGCAAAAAGTACATGTTGGCGACGCAGTGCTCAAAACCGCAGGCCACAAAGGCGGCGATGGGCAGCAGAATGCCCACAACCTTATCGACTACGGTCTTGCCCGCAGTGCCAATCCACACGGCCAGGCACACAAAGATGTTGCACAGGATACCGCGGAAGAAGATCGTCACCCAGTCGACCGTCACCTTGCCGGCGGCGACGCTCACCATGGAGTTGGCGACCGCCTCGCCGTTGAGCTTATAGATGCCGGCCATGTACACCAAAAACACGATGAACAGGGCACCGACAAAATTGCCGACCCACACGACGACCCAAGCCTTGAGCATCTGAGCCAGGGTGATCTTTTTGCTCTTGAGCGCGCAGACCATAAGCGAATTGCCGGTAAACAGCTCGGCGCCGCACACCAGCACCAGCACCAGGCCCAGGCAAAAGCACAGGCCGCCCACGACGCGCTGGGCGCCCCAGCCCAGCGTGCTATCGCTCAAGAACACGGTAAAGAACAGGCCGCCGAAGGCAATGAACGCGCCGGCGAACATTGCCAACAGAAAGGCCTTTGCGACCGGCAGGTTGGCCTTGGTCACGCCGGCGGCCTCGGTCTTGGCCTCAATCGCGGCGGGCGCCAGGCAATCGGGAGCGGGATATTCTGCCTTGGAATCTGCCATGTCAATCACTTCTTTCCTAATCAGCAGGGACAAGCGCTCCTATTGCTCTTGCCCCAAGCGGACAAAGTGGGAAAAGTCGTTGGCGGCCACGGCGTCGTACACGGCGTCGACGGCGTCAAAGACCTCCGGGGACATAGGGTTGTAAAACTCCGTATCGCCCGGCTGAATCCCTATGAAGACGATATCTTCGCACGATTGCTCGATTTCCTCGATCAGAATCGACAAAGGGAGCGAATGCGTGGTGAACATCGACTTGCGGGCCACGTCACGTTTGTCGAGCAAGCGGATGGCGCCGACGGGCAGCGCCATGTCGGCGGCATCGACCAAGACCAGACGCGGCGGACGCTCGCGCTTGACCTCGATAATGTCGTCCTCGGGCGTTTGGCCTCCGTCGATGGTGTACCAACCGGCGATGGGTGCGTCCTCCATCTTTTTGGAGAGCACGGGGCCGGCGGCATCGTCGGCGCGCAGCACACTTCCCGCCGTGAGCACGATACCCGCAAACGGGGCGCCGTTCACACGTCCATCCACAACGCGACCCATTACTGCAACCTCCCCGTCAGATACACGCCCGACACATCGCGCACGCGCTCCACCAGATCGCGGAACTTCATTAAGAACGCGACCTGCTGGGCATGCAGGCCAAAGTCGTCGTCGAACACCGAGATGCCGGCCTTGGCCGACCCGCGAAAACCGCGCTCGTCGAGCAGCGCATCGCAGGCCTCGAGCAGCGACGGCACGGCCGCCTTGTCGAGCTGGCACTCGCCAAAGGAGCGGATGGCCTCGAACTTGGTCTTGGCCTCCCCCTCCGGCAGCGCGTCGACGAGCGAATAGAACACATCCACCGGCACCGACAGGCGCGGCTCAAAGCAATCGAGCACGCCGGTGTGGTGGCCCACGGCGAGCGTGTAGTACAGCACGTCGCAGGCCTCCTGGGGAACGTCTTCCTCGGTCTCCACAAACTTACGCGTGAGCTCGTAGAAGACCACCTGGTCGGGCGTATGGCCCAGGCAGGGGTCGGCGACGCCCTCGGCAGCCTCGTCGCTTGCGCGCGAGGCATCGCCAAAAGAGCCGCCGAGCATGCCGGGACCCGCAAAGTAACCAGAGCGGTCCGTGAGCTCCATCTAGCGACCTCCGGCCAGCACCAGATCCTGCAGCGCCGAGTACACCTCGACGCGGCGCGGATCGTCCTGCTTGTCGATGAGCAGCGCCATGGCACCGCGGATATCGCCCTTGGGCGCGCCCTCGAGCGTATCCATAAACTCGTTGGCCAAGTCGCGGCCGTAACGGTAGCCGCTCATGGCGCGAGCTTCGCGCTCAATGGCAACGCGCAGCTTGTACGGCACGCCGGGGTGCAGGATATCGGCCTGCTCGCCGGCGGCCTCCACCGTGGTCTCGGCATGGAGTTTTTGGTCCAGCAGACCAAGTGCCATGGCAAAGCCGTAGACGGTCTGCGCGGGGCTGGGCGGGCAGCCGGGGATGTAGACATCGACCGGCAGAATCTTGTCCGTGCCGCCCCAGACGCAGTAGTTGTCGTAGAAGATGCCGCCGGTGCAGCCGCAAGCGCCATAGGACACCACGATCTTGGGATCGGGTGCGGCCTCAAAAGCGCGCAGGGCCGGCATGCGCATGGCACGCGTCACGGCACCGGTGTACAGCAGCACATCGGCGTGACGGGGCGAGGGCACGACCTTGATGCCAAAGCGCTCGACGTCGAAGACGGGCGTGATGGAACCGAAGATCTCGATCTCGCAGCCGTTGCAGCCGCCGCAGTCGACACGGTAGACGTACACCGAGCGCTTGATCTTCTTAAGAAGGGTCGCCTTGGCCTTCTCGATGCTCTCGTCGAGCTCGATCTTGGTCGGGCGGTACTGAAGCCGCTCGGGTAAAAGCGTGGGTTCGGCCATGGTTACTCCTCCTTCGTATCAAAATCCATAATGATGCCCTCGACCGGCGCAGGACCGGCGGGAATCTCGGGCGCATCGGGGTTGAGCTCACGGTCGATATACTCCGGGTTCACGCCGTGGCCGCCCAGATACTCCATGCCGGGGCCCTGGGGCTCACCGGACGCAAGCGTCTCGTTGGCAGCCATGCCGGCAGCGTTGCCGGTCTTTACGGCCGAAGCGGCGCGCAGGGCGTCGAGCTCGCGCTTGCACTCCTGGCACATACCGACGGTACGGGCGGCCTGCTCGGCCTCCATGCCGCCGGCCTTTTGCAGCAGGCGCTTGGCGTAGTCGATCTCCTTGTGCGGGGCAAACGGCTTGCCGCAACGCGAGCAGTGCTCGAGCGTGTAGACGCTCTTGCTGGTGAGGTCGTCCTTGCTCATGACGGCCAGCTCAAACTCCTCGGTGAGCTTGATGGCCTCCATGGGGCAGGCTTCCTCACAGCGGCCGCAAAAGATGCAGCGGCCGTAGTCGATCGACCAGGTAATGGTATCGGCCGCAAGGTCAGTGTCCATGCGAATGGCATCGGCCGGACAAGCCACGCCGCAGGCACCGCAGGCGATGCAGAGCTCGGCATTGTGCTCGGGCTTGCCGCGCATGTCCTTGTTGGTGGGAAACGGCGCAAACGGGTACTTGACCGTCGCGTCGCCGGCCTTGGCGTTAACCTTCCAAAGCTTCAGCATATTAGAGTGCCTCCTCATCGAGCGGAGCGGCCATGGTGCCCTCGCCCGCAAGCGGCGACTTGTCGCGCCAGACGTTCTCGAACTGCTCCTTGTCGAGCACGTGGTCGCGCTTGGCGGCGACATCGGTCACCGTCACGCGGTCGGTGCAGGAGTAGCACGGGTCGAGCGAGCCGACGATCAGCGCCGCATCGCCCACGGTGTTGCCGCGGAACATGTAGCGCAGGACCGGCCAGTTGCTGTACGTGGCCGCCTTGGCGCGCCAGCGGTAGCACTTCTGGTTGTTGCCGAGCATGGCCCAGTGCACGTCCTCGCCGCGCGGAGCCTCGGTGGCGCCGATGGCGTACTTGTGCGGGGTGTACTCCCAATCCGTGGTGAGGATGGGGCCCGACGGGCAGTTCTCGAGCATGGTCTCGATCATGTCGATCGAATCGTAGACCTCCTGGATGCGAACGGCGGTGCGGCCGAAGGCATCGCAGGTGTCTGCCGTGGCAGCATGCATCTTCTGAACATCCGGATCGGCGTAGCCGTCGAAGGGATGGTCAAAGCGCACGTCGCGGGCATAGCCCGAGCCACGCATGAGCGGGCCGACCGGAGAGAAGTCGCGTGCGATCTTGCGGTCCAGAATGCCGATACCACTCGTACGCTCGATAAAGTTGGGCGTGGAGAGTAAGACGTCGACGAGCTCCTGAACCTCGGAGCGCAGCTGGTGGATGGTCGTGAGCGTGGAGAGCTTCTGCTCGGCCAAAATGTCGCGACGCACGCCGCCGATCACGTTGAGGCCGTAGGTCTTGCGGTGACCGGAGAGCTTCTCGGCCAGGTCCATGGACTTCTCGCGGACGCGGAAGAACTGCTGGAAGCCCGAATCGAAGCCGGTGTAGTGCGATGCGAGGCCAATGTTGAGCAGATGCGAGTGCAGGCGCTCGACCTCGAGCATGATAGCGCGGATATACTGGGCGCGCGGCGGGACATGGATGCCCTGGGCACGCTCGACGGCCTCGGCGTAGGCCACCGAGTGGGCGCAGCCGCAGATGCCGCAGATGCGGTCGGCGAGGAACGTCACGGCGTCATAGTTCAGGCGCGTCTCGGCGACCTTCTCCATACCGCGGTGCACGTAGAACAGACGATAGTCGGCGTCGACGATCGTCTCGCCCTCAACAAACAGGCGGAAGTGGCCGGGCTCGTCGGACGTAATGTGCAACGGGCCCATGGGGACGAGTGTGGTCTCCTTGCCCTTGGTATCGGCCAAGAACTCGTAGTTTTCCATGTCGCTCGCGGGAGCGGGACGGAAGCGGTAATCCATGGAGTCCTTGCGCAGCGGGTACAGGCCGCTGGGCCAGTCATCGGGCAGCACCAGGCGGCGACGATCGGGCAGACCCTCGGGGATCAGGCCGAACATATCGCGCAGCTCGCGCTCGCCCCACACGCAGGCGGGGACGAACGGCGTCACGGACGGGAACGTCATCTTGGCGGAATCGACCTCGGTGCGCACGGTCACCCAGCCGGGGTCCTCTCCCTCCATGGAGATGACGTAGTACACGGCGTAACGGCCGCACAGGCTGCGCTCATCGTTGCCGATGATCACGGGAATCCAGCCGTAGCGCTCGTAGTACAGGTAGTGGACGGCCTCGGGCAGCTTGTCCTGCTTGACGGTAATCGTCAGCTGGTCCTCGCACTGCCACTCGACCTTCTCGATAGCGCCCGGCACTGCGGCGCGCAGGGCCTCGACGTGGCTTTCGCAACGACGAGCGTAGTCCTTCTTTTCAGGTTCTGCCATGGTGCTAATTCACCTCGCTTGTCTTGGTCTGGGAACTGAACACCATGCGGTAGAGAGGAGCCTCGTGGAGCTCTTCGACGCTCTGGTTCAAAACGACGGACGTTGCATCCTCGACGCCGCTCGTGATGGCGACCGGGGTGGCGATACCGAACCACATGACCACGATCGCGAGGGCGATCTCGGGGATGATCATGAGGGCGGGCACCTCGTGGCGCTTCATGCCCTCGGGCGCCTTGCCGAAGATGGACTTGAGCGCGATGCCGGTAAGGGCAAAGTACACGCCGGTGAGGCCAATGGCCACGAGCACGACCACCCAGATGGGACCGGACTGGACGCCGGCCACGAAGGTGAGGAACTCGGAGATGAACAGGGCGAACGGCGGGAAGGCGGCGAGCGCGAGCAGGGCGATGATGGTGAGCGCTGCCGTGACGGGAGCGATCTCGACGACGCCCTTGATCTTGTTCAGGTCGCGGGTGTGGTAGATGTGCTGGATGTTACCGGCCATGCAGAAGGCGAGCGCCTTCGTGAAACCGTGGAAGATGCAGTGCAGCAGGCAGGCGGCGATACCGAGCGGACCACCGATACCCAGGCACAGCGCGACCACGCCGACGTTGTCGACGGAGGAGTACGCGAAGCGGCGCTTGATATCGTCCTGCTTAAAGATGCACAGGGCGGCCACCAGGATGGACAGCGTGCCCAGGATGAGCAGGAGCGTACGCGGATAGGTGTCGCCCACCGTGATGATGGACAGGGAGTAGAAGCGGATGATCACCAGCATGGCGCACTTGAGCAGCACGCCCGAGAGCAGCGCGGAGACCGGGCTCGGAGCCTGGGAGTGCGCGTCGGGCAGCCAAGTGTGCATGGGGAACAGGCCCGCCTTGGTGCCGAAGCCGATGACGATGAACGCGAACGCGAGGCGCACGAGCATCGGGTCGAACTGGTCGGCGTAGGGCATGATGGAGGTGAGGAAGGCTGCCTCATGCGCGTTGGGCATGATATCGGCGGCGTTCGCGTAGATGAGCAGCGTGCCGAACAGGCCGAAGGCCACGCCGGCGGTGCAGACCATCGCGTACTTCCAAGACGCCTCGAGCGCCTGCTTGTTCTTGTAGATGCCCACGAGGAACACGGTCGACAACGTGGTGGCCTCGACCGCCGCCCAGGTG
>DBEXMY010000080.1:0-7378 GCA_048168905.1 Collinsella sp.
GCCCGAGAAGGCGCTCGCCGGCGCGGCGGACATCGTGGCCGAGACGGTGGCCGAAGACCCCGAGAACGTCGCCGACCTGCGCGCCTTTACGCAAAACACCGCCGACATCGTCGTCGAGGCCACCGACCCCGCCGAAAAGACTCCCTACGAGCCCTACTACAACTATGATGAGCCGCTGCGCCGTATACCCAACCACCGCGTGCTGGCTATCGACCGCGGCGAGCGCGAGGGCAAGCTTCGCGTGCGCGTGAACGTCGACGGCGCTGCCGCCACAGCGCGCCTCAGCGGCCGTTGGCCCCGCCGCCAGGGCATCTTCGCGCCCGTCTTCGATGCCGCCATCGCCGACGGTTACAAGCGCCTCATGGCCCCCTCGCTGGAGCGCGAGGCCCGCGCCAAACTCACCGTTCGCGCCCAGACCGAGGCCATCAACGTCTTTGCCAAGAATCTCGAGGGCCTGCTCTCGGCACGCCCCGTGCGCGGCACCCGCGTGCTCGCGCTCGATCCGGGCTACCGCACCGGCTGCAAGGTCGCCGTCATGGACGAGACCGGCAAGCTGCTCGACCACGGCGTGGTCTATCCCACCAAGCCGCGCCACGACGTCGCCGGCACCAAGCGCGAGCTCGCCCGCCTCGTCAAAAAGGACAGCGTCAACACCATCGTCATCGGCAACGGCACCGCCAGCCGCGAGACCGAGGAAGTCGTCTCGGAGTTCATTGCCGAGCAGGCGCCCAGCCTTCGCTACACCATCGTTAACGAAGCCGGCGCGTCGGTGTACTCCGCCTCCGAGCTCGCCAGCCAGGAGTATCCCGATCTGGACGTCACCGTGCGTGGCGCCATGAGCCTGGGCCGCCGCCTGCAGGACCCGCTGGCAGAGCTCGTCAAGATTCCGCCCCAGTCCATCGGCGTGGGCCAGTACCAGCACGACCTTGACCAGGCCGAGCTCTCACGCACCCTGGGCCACGTGGTGGAGGACGTCGTCAACCGCGTGGGCGTCGACGTAAACACCGCGAGCGCAAGTTTGCTGGGATACGTATCGGGCATTACGCCGAGCGTGGCCAAAAACATCGTGGCCTACCGCGAGGAAAACGGCGCCTTTACCGATCGCCGCCAGCTCAAGAAGGTCCCCAAGCTGGGACCCAAGGCATACCTCAACGCCGCGGGTTTCCTGCGCATTAGCGGCGGTAAGAACCCGCTCGACGCGACGAGCGTCCACCCCGAAAGCTACGAGGTGGCCACGGCCGTCCTAGAACGCGCCGGCGTTAAAACAAGCGAGCTCAGCCGCGGCGGCGTGCCCGACATCGAGCGCCGCCTGGGCAGCATCTCGGCGCTGGCAAGCGACCTGAACTGCGGCACCCTCACGCTCATCGACATCGTCAACGAGCTCAAGAAGCCCGGCCGCGACCCGCGCGACGACGCACCCGAGGTGGTCTTTAGCCGCTCAGCGCTTTCCATCGACGACCTGGAACCCGGCATGGAGCTCAAGGGCACGGTGCGCAACGTCGTCGACTTTGGCCCTTCGTCGACGTGGGAGTGCACCAGGACGGCCTCGTACATATCTCTAAGCTGGCCAACCGCTTTGTCAAGCACCCCAGCGACGTCGTGCGCGTCGGTGACACGGTCAAGGTGTGGGTCGAAAAGGTCGATCGCGACCGCAAGAAGATCTCGCTCACCATGGTACAGGGCAAGTAACAGCAAAGGACGAACCACCGCTGTCCATCGTCGAACTTGCAAGTTTTTCTCACCCAATGGGAAAACTTGCAGATACCGCAACAAAAATGGTGCCGCCCCATCAAAGAGGCAGCACCAGCTAAGTCTTATTCAGCTCAGAACCTACTGGCAAGCTCGTGCCGGCAGCCCCGGCCTTTCCTTTGCCTAGCGCGACCCTCGCGAAGCGCGTGAGCGATAGGGGAAGGAAAGGCCGGGGCGAACAGCCCACGGTACAGTCGGTGTTCGCGCTACGGCAGGATATGGAAACCGAGCGCCGCGATATCCTTGGCAAAGCCGCGCACGGTGTCGAGCGAGACCTCGTACGGGTCGCGACCGATGTTCTTGCGCTTGGCCAGGATGCTGTTGGGCACCGTAATGATCTGGCAACCGCATCCTTCCGCCTGGTAAATGTTGATGAGCTCGCGCGTGGACGCCCACAGGACCTCACAGTTGGGCTTGATGGCGGCCTTCTTGACCGACTCCGTCATAAACGGAATGGGATCGACACCGGTATCGGCGATGCGACCGGCAAAGAGCGAGATGATGGACGGCGTCTCGGCGTCAACGGCCTCGACCATCTCATCGACCTGCGTAGGCGTAAAGATAGTAGTGACGTTGACCTTGATGCCGTCGGCGGAAAGCTTGCGGACCAGCTCGGCGGTGGACTCGCCCTTGGTAGTCACGCACGGAATCTTGACGTAGACGTTCTCGGCCCAGGTAGCGATCTCGCGGGCCTCGACCTCCATGGTCTCGACGTCGTCGGCAAAGACCTCAAACGAGACGGACACATCGGTAATGTGGGTCAAGACCTCTTTGGCAAACGCGCGGTAATCCGTCACGCCGCCCTTCTTCATAAGGGACGGGTTGGTCGTGAAACCCTGAACGTTGCCGTTCTCGTACATGTCGAGCATGCCCTCGAGGTTTGCACCGTCAGCGAACACCTTGATTGCCATCTGCCTGATTCCTTTCGTTAGCATACGGCCGATAAACTGCTAAACACTTTACCTACGTTTATCAAGGCGTGAGCTGCGGTTTTTTATCTTCTCGGCGAACGGTATAAACACCTCAGTGTTTGGATTGATAAATCGATTGAGCATGCAAAAGCGAAGAGTCGCAGTTTGAGCAAACGTCAGAACGCGGGATTCATTAGATGAGGCCGAAATGCTGCATCGCTGTGACGGTACCGTCGTGTGCGACATCGTCGGTCACGTAGTCGGCGAGCGCCTTGACCTCGGGCATGGCGTTGCCCATGGCCACGGCTGTCTCGACGGCGGCGAGCATGCCCAGGTCGTTGCCCGAATCGCCAAAGCCAAAGGTGCGCGCGTTGCCGGTGCGACCCAGGTATTCCAGCGCTCGCGCCACGCCCACGCCCTTGTCGATGCCCTTGGGGCTCAGCTCGCGATTCTGACCACCGGTGTTGCACAGCTCAAACTCGCGATCGATAAAGCCATCATCGTTGGCTACGCGAGCCAGGTCGCTCGCGACGATGCACACCTTGCCCACGCGCAGACTGCCGTCGACGCGCATTTCCTCGGCGCTGTGCACCACAGAAGTGCCGACCAGAGACGACTGCTCAACGCCCGCGGGTTCCAGGGCAAAAGTAGCCACGTTGGTCTCGAAAAAGGCCTCAATCCCTGCCGCGGCCATACGGCGTGCAAGCTCCGCGATAACGCCCTCGTCAAAGCAGTCCTCATGCACCACGCGGCCCTCGACCTCGAGCGTCGCCCCCGCCATGGCAACGACACCCGCAGGCTCCAAAGCACGCAGACCATCGGCAATCAGCCACAAGGGACGACCCGTGCAGATAAATGCCTGGTGACCCGCATTGCGCAGGCGATGAAACGCCTCGACGACCGCCTGCGAGGGGCAAACCGCCGAAAAGTCCTTGTCGGTCATGTTGTCGGGATCGAACGACGTCAGCGTGCCGTCCACGTCAAATAAGAGCACGGCGGAATCGGGGCACGCATCAATCATATGGGTTCCTTTCGGGGGCGAGAGTAAACGAAGTATCCATCATATAATGGAGCGACGCAACCAGAGAGGTCACCCATGGAATTTTACGCAAGCTGCCCCGAGGGCTTTGAGTCCGCACTCGCCGATGAGCTTAAACGCCTCGGGCTTTCGCATGTTCGCCGGCTGAAGGGCCGCGCTACATTTGAGGGCGAGCTCGAAGAAGGCTACCGCGCCTGTCTGTGGTCGCGCCTGGCGAGCCGTGTGTTCGTGGTACTCGGGCGCTTTGAGGCGCAGGATGCCGATGAACTGTACGACAGCGTTTACGACATCGCCTGGGAGACCGTCATCCGCCCCGGCGCCACCATCGCCATCACCGCCCGCGGCGTGACCGAGCAGCTGCGCAACACGCGCTTCTCGGCCCTGCGCGCCAAGGACGCATTGTGCGACCGCTTGGCCGAAACCACGGGCCGTCGCGCCGATGTCAACGCCACCGATCCCGATGTTCACCTGCTGCTTTCGCTGCGTCAGCGCCGCGCGAGCATCAGCCTGGACCTTTCGGGCGATCCGCTGTTCAAGCGTCTGCCGCCCGCAGCGACCCGCGCCGGCGAGGGTACGCACGTGCTGCGCCCCGACTACGCCGCCCTGGTGCTGGCGCAGGTCGGCTGGACCGCACTGTGCGAGCGCGAGTTAACGGCTGACGATTACGAGAATGAAGCCCTTCCCACGCTGATCGATGCCTCGTGCGCCGGCGGCGGTCTGCTGCTGGAGGCCGTGAACATTCTGACCAACCGCGCCCCGGGCGCCGCACGCGAGCGCTGGGGCTTTGAGGGCTGGCAGCTACACGACGCCGCCCTGTGGGAGCAGCTGCTTGCCGAGGCGCGCGAGCGCGAGACGGCAGCGCGCGAGCGCCAGGCGCGCATCGTGGCCGTAGACATCGACCCCGCCGCCCGCAAGACTGCCGAGCGCATGGTCAAGTGCGCCGGCTACAAGCGTTTTGTCGACTTTTGCGCCGCCAAGTCCGCCACCGTGCTGGACCATGCTGGCGCCGTCGCCGGAGCCGCCGTAGTCGCAGACACCACCGAGACACCGCTTTCACTCATGCACGACGCCATGACGCTGGTCGGCGAGCTGCGCCGCGCGCCCGAGCTCGCTTCGGCACCTGTCGCCGCGCTCACCCGCGACGGATTGCTGGCCCGCGCGCTCCACGCCGAGCCCGAACGTTCGATCGCCATCATGCCCAACAACGAGGAGGCAACCGTCGAAGTCTGGCCTTCGCTCGACCACGCCGCCGCTGCGTTTGAGGCTGCGACCAGTGCGGATGCCGAGGCCGAGGTCACGGATGCCGACGAAGTCAACGACAACGCCGCCGGCACCCCCATGCCCGAACCTGCCGCCACGCTCGACTTGGGCGATGGCAAGCCGTTGCCCGTGCTCATCCCCGAGTCCGAGCAGTTCGCCAACCGCCTGCGTAAGAACGCCCGTCTGCGCCGCAAGTGGGCAAAGCGCGAGGGCGTGAGCTGCTACCGCGTCTACGATGCCGACCTGCCCGACTACTCCGCCGCCATCGACCTGTACGAGGGTTGCCCGCAGACGCCGGGCCGCTGGCTCGTCATCGCCGAATACGCCGCGCCCAAGACTATCGACCCCGCACTGGCCCAGGCCCGTATGCTCGACATCTTGGCCATCGCGCCGCGCATCCTGGATGTTCCGGCCGAGCACGTGCACGCCAAGGCCCGCATGCGTTCGCGCGGCGGCTCGCAGTACGGTAAGCAGGGCGCCGGTAAGGGCGCATCGGGCGAGCGCGCCAACATCGCGCGCCGTCGCCTGCCGCTCATCGAAGAGGGCGGCCTTACCTTTGCCGTCAACTTTGACGACTATCTGGATGTGGGCATCTTCCTGGACCACCGCGTCACCCGCAACCTGGTGCGCGAGCACGCCAAACAGGCACGCCGCTTCCTTAACCTGTTCGCCTACACCGGCACCGCCACCTGCTATGCGGCAGACGGCGGCGTCGAGGAGACCGTGACGGTCGACCTTTCCAACACCTACCTGGACTGGGCCGAGCGCAACATGCGCCAGAACGGCTTTGTTGGCCCGCAGCATCACTTTGTGCGCGATGACGTGCTCGCCTGGATTCGTGACCAGCGCCAGACGCGCAACCGCTGGGACCTGATTTTTGTCGACCCGCCCACGTTTTCGAACTCATCCAAGATGGGCCGCCGCACCTGGGATGTTCAGCGCGACCATGTTGAGCTTTTGGCCGGCGTATCTCGCCTGCTCGCACAGGGCGGCCACGCCATCTTTAGCTGCAACCTGCGTGGCTTCCGCCCCGAGACGCGCAAGCTCGCGCGCGCGGGCGTCGTGCTGGAGGACATTACGGCGCAGACTATTCCCGAGGATTTCGCGCGCAACCAGAAGGTGCACCATTGCTATATCGTGCGCCGCCTGCCCATCGAGGACGCCATGGCCGAGGTCGGCTTTAGCGCCGAGGAGATTGCAGAGCGAACCGAGGAGCTGCGCAGCCCCGAAGCCCACAAGCCTCGCGCAGCAGTGTCCGCGCACGCGCAGGCCGGCGACCGAGGGCCGCGCGGCGACGGCAAGCCCGCCTGCTCAGGTAAGCCCAAAAAGAAGAAGTTCTACGCCAGCAAGCCCAAAGGCAAGTAAACAAAGTTGCGGTGGAATAGTTCCTATAAATGCCTGGCAAAGGCCCAAACAGGAACTATTTCACCGCAACTCATAGTGGGATGGTGGTTGGCAATCTAGCCTTGGGTGACCAATCGGTAACCGATGCCCACATGCGTTTGGATATAGCGCGGATGCGCGGGGTCGGATTCGATCTTCTTGCGCAGCGTGCCCATAAAGACACGTAGGCTCGCCAGGTCGCTCTTGGTTGCCGTGCCCCAAATCTCGTGCAGGATAAACTGGTGCGTCAGCACCTTGTCGGCGTTATGCGCCAGCAGGCACAGGAGCTTGTACTCGATCGGCGTCAGATGCAGCTCCTCGCCATCCATCGTGGCGATGCCGGCATCAAAATCGATATGCAGCTCACCGGTATCGAACGAGCCCTCGGAGACAACGCCGCCCGTTTGCGCATACGAAAGGCGCCTGAGCGTCGTGCGAATGCGCGCAAGCAGCTCCTCGACCGAAAACGGCTTGGTCAGGTAGTCGTCGGCGCCGGCATCGAGCGCGCGAATCTTGTCCGCGTCCTCGCTGCGCGCCGATACCACGATGATCGGCATACCCGACCATGCGCGCACCGACTCCACCACCTTGACGCCGTCCATATCGGGCAGGCCCAGATCGAGCAGCACAATGCTCGGTGCCTGCGATGAGGCGGCGGCGATGGCGGCATGGGCAGTCTCAACGGCCATATGACGCAAGCCGTGCGCCTCGAGCGCGGCAACGATAAGGTTGCGGACGGCGGGATCGTCCTCAACGACCAAGATGAGCGGTTTTACGGCAGAGTTCGGCACGGCGCTACTCCTTATCAAACGAAACGTCGGCGACGGGAAGCTCAATCGTAAAGACCGAGCCGTGCGGGTCCGCCGCGGCAACCTCTATGCTACCGCCATGCGCCAACGCAATGGAGCGGCAGAGCGAAAGACCCAGGCCAACGCTGCGGTGGCTGTCGGCAAGACCGTGGTTGGCGGTATAGAACGACTCAAAGATCCGCTCGCGGTCCTCGGGTGCGATGCCCGGACCATCATCGGCCACCGAG
>DBEXMY010000081.1:0-4942 GCA_048168905.1 Collinsella sp.
GCTCGATGGCGAGGAAGGGGAGAGCGGTCTCAAGACGCTCAAACTTGGGCATCAGCTCATGAATGTCTAGGCCTTGCACGCGTCTGCCTGCCTTTGAGTCTCCAGTTTTTGTCTCAAAACTACCTTTCGCCGGCTTTTTCCTACCGTTCACCCTACTGTGAAAACGATTACAGACATATGAAACTGAAAACGATTACAGTGTAAGTGTCAAAGATGGCCGGGTGCAGATGCGCCCGTTGGAGGAAAGGGAAGTCATGGACTACCGCAAATCAGCCCAAGAGGTGCTCGACAACATCGGTGGCGCCGGCAACGTTGTTTCGGCCGCACACTGCGCCACGCGTCTGCGCCTTGTGATTGCCGATAACGCCAAGGTCGACAAGGAGGCCCTCGAGAATATCGACGGCGCCAAGGGCGTCTTTGAGGCCCAGGGCCAGCTCCAGATTATTTTTGGCACTGGCACCGTCAACAAGGTCTACGACGAGTTCATTGCGCTCAGCGGCGTCGAGGCTGCCACCAAGGCCGAGGTCAAGGAGGCAGCGGCGCAGCAGCAGAACATCTTTATGCGTGCCATTAAGGTGCTCGGCGACGTCTTTGTCCCCATCATCCCCGCCATCGTGGCCTCGGGCCTGCTGCTGGGCATTATGAGCGCCCTCAACTTTATGGCCTCCAACGGCTTTATCGCGCTCGACACCAATAACTTTATTTATAAGATTGCCGACCTGGTCTCGGGCACGTCCTTTGGCATTCTGCAGATCCTGATCGGTTACTCCGCCGCTAAGGCCTTTGGCGCCAACCCGTATCTGGGTGCCGTTGTCGGCGGTGCGTTCATCAACTCCTCGCTGCAGAGCGCCTATACGGTTGCCTCCGAGGGCGTGCAGACCATGGTCACCGTCATTCCCGGCGTGTACAGCTTTGAGTGGGTCGGCTATCAGGGCCATGTGATTCCGATCGTCATCGCCTGCGCCATTCTGGCCTTTCTCGAGAAGCGCCTGCACAAGATCGTTCCCGAGATGTTCGACCTCTTTGTGACCCCGCTCGTCTCCGTGTTCGTGACCGTGCTCGTGACGCTCGTTGCCGTCGGCCCCATCTTTGTCTGGGCCGAGAACGCCATCCTCGGCCTGATCCAGACCCTGCTGACCCTGCCCTTCGGCATCGGTTCCTTTATCGTCGGCCTGTTCTATGCCCCCACGGTCGTTACCGGTATCCATCAGATGTACACCGCCATCGATCTGGGCCAGCTCGCTCAGTATGGCGTGACCTATTGGCTACCCATCGCCAGTGCCGCCAACATCGCTCAGGGTGGTGCCGCGCTCGCCGTTGCCTTTAAGACCCGCGATGCCAAGATCAAGGGCCTGGCGCTTCCTTCGGCCCTGTCCGCCTTCATGGGCATTACCGAGCCTGCCATCTTTGGTGTGAACCTGCGCTTCTTTAAGCCCTTCATCGCCGGCTGCATCGGCGGCGGTTGCGGTGCCCTGGTCTGCGCGCTCACTTCGCTGGCTGCCTCCGGCACGGGCGTTACCGGTATCTTCGGTATCCTGCTGTGCCTGGCCCAGCCCGTGCAGTACGCGATCATGTTTGCGGTCGCCGCGCTGGTTTCCTTTGGCGTCTCGTTTGTCCTGTACAAGGACGAGCCTAAGGCTTCCGAGCAGGCCTAAGAGCTTTTGATTGATGGGGTGCCCGCGGGTTGTATACTCGCGGGCGTTTCCCGTATCTGGTGCCGATCTCTGGCGCCTTGTTACTTTCGATCCGTTAGGACTTTGATATGTCTAATGCACTTGGTCGCGATCTTGCAAAGCTGGTTGCCGCCGTTGACGCCGCCGCCACTGAGTGCGGTTATGGCGCGTATGGCCAGCGCTTCCATATTATGCCGCCGGCGGGTTGGCTCAATGACCCCAACGGTCTCTGCCAGGTGGGTGGCGTGTTTCACGCGTACTTCCAGTATGCCCCGTTTGATGTGAACGGCGGCGTAAAGATGTGGGGCCATGCCACAAGCCGCGACCTTATGAACTGGGAATATGTTGGCGCGCCGCTGCTTCCCGACGAGCCGTTCGACTGCCATGGCGTGTATTCGGGCTCCGCGCTTGCCGAGGACGGCCGCATTCGCGTGTTGTACACGGGCAACGTTAAGCTTTCCGATGCGGACGGCACGTACGACTACGTCAATACCGGTCGTCGCGCCGATACTGTTTATGTCGAGAGCGTTGATGGCCTTGCCGGTCGGGAGTTCAGCCAAAAGCGCGTGGTGCTGGCGTCCGAGGATTATCCCGAGGATTTGACCTGCCACGTGCGTGACCCCAAGGTGTGGCGTGACACGGACGGGCGTTATCACATGGTGCTGGGCGCGCGTCGTCGCGTGGATGGGCCGCATGTCGATAGTCGATTTTGCGCCATGCACGGCGAGGGTGCCGGGCGCGATGTGGGTGAGATCCTGGTGTATGGCTCGGCCGATATGCTGAGCTGGGAGCTCGAGAACCGTGTGTCTACGCCCGAGCGCTTTGGCTTTATGTGGGAGTGCCCCGGCTACATCGAGCTCGATTCGAATGGCGATACGGCGGCGTTTCTGTCGTTCTCGCCTCAGGGTCTTGAGGGCGGCCGTTGGGACCGCAGCAACGTATACGCTGCTGGCTACATGCCTGTAACGGGCGACATTACCGGTGGTGACGGTGCCTATGGGCTGGGTGAGTTCCGCCTGTGGGACGCCGGTTTTGACTTCTATGCTCCGCAGGAGTTCACGGCCGAGGACGGTCGTCACATTCTGATCGGCTGGATGGGCATGCCCGATGAGCCGACCTATGACAACGCGCCCACCGTAGCGTGCGGCTGGCAGCACTGCATGACGGTGCCGCGTGAGCTCACAGCCGGTGCCGGCGGCGTGGTGCTGCAGCAGCCGGCGCACGAGATCGAGCGCCATTATGCCTCGGTGCGTGTGGGGGAGGGCTCGTTGGAGGTTGCCGGCGATACCTGCTTTGACGTTGTCGTTGACGGTGTTGACGGTGCGTTTACCTCGACCGTTGACGGCGAGCTTAAACTGGCGTTTGTGCCCGCCGAGGGCGAACTGCCCGCGCGCTTTGAGATGCGATTTACCGATGAGGGCCGCGCTTCTGCCGGCTGCGGTCGTACCGTGCGCTGGGAATCCATCGACGAGGTTCGTAACGTGCGCATTGTTGGCGATGTCTCGTCGGTCGAGGTGTTTGTGAACGATGGCGCGCTCGTTTTCTCGACGCGCATCTATCCCGAGGCCTATGGCGTGACCGTTGACGCTCCGGGTGCGAGCGTGACCTATCACGCGCTCAATATCTAGGCGATTCGTCGCATATCGGCGCTATACTGCAGCCGTTGCCCACGATGAGGGGAACACCCGCATCGTGGGTTTTTGTTAATGAAGGGACGGTGCCGCGTGGACGTGCAACAGCTAGAAGAGGCTTGGGCTTTGAGAGCCGGCGCACGTGAGGCGCGGTTGCTTGCGGCCTCGCATGTGCCAGCAGCGCTGTCGCAGCTGGGGATTGTGCGTCCCGGTGACCGCCTGGTGGCCTTTGCGGACGACTTTGCCGATGCGTTTGCGAGCGGATTTGACGGCTGCGATGTTGTGATGGTGGGGGAGCCGTCTGTCGAGGCGTTTGCTGCGGCGTCCGGTGGCTTTGATGCTTCGTTTGATGCCGAGGGTCCGCACCTGTGGTGGTTCGTCAACTCCATTGGCGGGTTTGGACTGCGCGTGCCCGATCTTCGCGCGTTAGGCCGTGCAGCGCGTGCGGCTCATGCGCTGCTCGTGGTGGATAACACCGTGGCTGGTGTCTTTGGCTGCGATCCGCTGCGTTTGGGTGCCGTGCTGTCGCTCGAGGCGCTCGACCGTGTGTGCTCCGGCAAGGCTCCGCGCAAGTTGGTTGCCGTATCGGTCGCGCGCTCGCAGCTCAAGCGCCATCGCGTGGATGCCGCGGCTGAGTGCGCGCATGCCCTGCTTGAGGGCTGTGGCTTGGCCAAGCTTGATATGCCTGCTGACGAGGCCGGTGTACTGGAGCGCGGGCTGAACTCGCTCGATGTCCGCATGCAGGCGCATTTCGATCGCGCCCGTGCGCTAACCGAGTATCTGGCCGCCAACGAGATGGTGCGCAGCGTGCGCTATCCCGGACTGAGCTCGCATCCTGATCATGCGGTTGCAACGGGAATCCTCGAGCACGGCTTTGGCCCGGCAGTTGAATTTGATCTTATCGAGCGTAGTGCGTGCGAGCTGTTCGATGCTTTGCCCGGGGAGTTTCGCACATCGCTTGCCGGCGGCGCAACGACGCGCCTTTCAGCCCCAAGCGGCAAACAGGGGAGCACCATCCGCCTCTTCGCCGGTACCGACGATCCCTTGATCGTGGCCGCCACCCTAGATAATGCCCTCCGCAACTAGCTAAATCATCCTCGACTCCCTAAGTTGCGGTGAAATATGGATTGATTTACGGCTTTAACCGCATAAACAGTCCCTATTTCACCGCAACTTATGAGAGGGGGTTGTGTAGCTATAAAGCCCCGTCCTAAATTGTCTACTTTTTGATGCTGGCGATGAGGGCGTTGGCTTTGGTGGCGATGACGTTGTTAATGTCGGCCTGCAGCTCTTCGTAGGCCGCTATGGCTCGCTCTCCGGCGGGGGTGAGGGTGGATCCGCGGGCGCCGTCGCGCTCGATGAGCTTGCAGTCCAGCTGGCCTTCGGCTTCGTTCACAATGCGCCAGGCCTTGGAATACGCCATGCCCATGCTCTTGGCGGCACGGTTGAGCGAGTGCTCGCGGGCGATACCTTGCAGCAGCAAGACGCAGCCGTGGCCGAAGACGCCCGGCAGATCCTTGTCGCACGCTTGAATGACCAGCTTTGCCGTCGTCTTGTACTCCATCTGCTCCACGTCTCCCCGCTAAAGTGTTTGCTGGGCAAACGCAATGCCAGCGTCAAACCCTCGTGTGCTCTTCT
>DBEXMY010000082.1:0-14657 GCA_048168905.1 Collinsella sp.
CCGCTTTTGTGGGACCAACGGCCGAGGATACCCTGCGTGCGCTGGGCATCGACGCGGCGTTTATCGGCGCCAACGGCATTCTGGACGGCGACGTGTCTACGTCTAATATGGATGAGGGTCGTATCCAGCAGCTCGCCTTTAGCAAGGCCGACTCGCGCTATCTGATCGCCGACTCCAGCAAGATCGGCAAGCGCGACTTCTACACCTTCTGCCGCCTGGACAATTTGGACGCCGTGGTGTGCGAGCCGGGCATCGCCGCCGAGGACCGTGCCGCCATCGAGGAGCACGCGCAGGTCATTTGCTAGCTAGCGCAGCAGGAGGACTTTTGCCCTTGCCAGCGCGGGGTTACCGCTTCACAATGACGCGCAAATAACTTTGGGCAACAAGGATGAGGCTATTCTGAGATATGACTAGACTCCGTATCTCGTCTTTATGTCCCATGAGAATGAATCGTAGTCTTCATAGAGCCCTTCTCTGCTTTCATCCTCGGCGTGGTTTACACGTTCAAGGAGCTTATCCTTTGAAGCCTCTTTTGTTATTGCGGCCTCGCCATCGGGTATTGTGGCTTGCAAGAATAGTTCTAGAGCATGGACGTCTTTGAGTATGTAGCCCGTCGAACGACCCGCTCCTGTTTTTTCGATTGCGCTGCAACTAACAAGCTGGCCGAGGGTTCGTTTAACGGTTACCTCGCTGATATCGGGGCAGCTGGACCGGATGTCGGATTTCTTAATGACGCCGGGTCTCTGTTGAAATAGAACAGCGATGCGCGCTTGCTTCGACATGGGACGAGTGCTTGATTCAATTAAGGTACGCTGCTCGAGCTGTCGGTAGGCGGCCAGGGTTGTTCCGAGCATGAAACGGATAAAGGGTACTTCGGTGTTTTGATTTTCATTCCATCCAGTGGAGCTTGCAGCGAGGGCGTTGTAGTAAAGCGCTTTGTTGTCTTCAATAAGTCGTTCGATGCTGATGTAACGCGCAACATCGTATCCAGTCTTTTCGAGCAGCAGCGTTGTAAGGAGCCGGCTCATCCTGCCATTGCCATCGTTGAAGGGATGAATGCTAACAAAATCGAAGATAAAGCGGAGCGATATAAGGAGGGGATCGCAAACTTGGCGAGATAAAGCATCGTTGAGGGACTGGCAGGCTTCTCTAATAAGTCCCGGGGTTGCTAGAGCCGAAGGGGGCCTAAAGCGCACAAATCGATTACCTTGATCGTCAATGGAGACGATTTCGTTATCGCCATCTTTCCAATGGCCTCCATACGAGATTGCCGTGTGCGCCATGAGGTCACGATGCAACTGCAGAATGACCGATGGCGTTACGGGAATGGAATCGTGTTGCTCGTGAATAAGCGACAGCACATCTCGGTATCCAGCGATTTCTTCCTCTGCGCGGGAGCTTGGCTTGGCGGAATACGCCATGATCGCTTTGAGTCTTTTTTGGGTGGTAACAATTCCTTCAAGTCCGTTGGAGGATCGGGTGCTTTGGATCTTAGCCTCCTCCATTAGGGACGATAGAAGCTCGGGTTTGACTTGACTCAGAGCAAGCTGACGGCCTTTATGCTCGCGTATCGAGAGGAGGAGGTTGGTGATTGGAGTTGCTTCGAGTTCCGCTGGGACTGTGGTGTAATCGAACTGGCGCATGCGGCTCCTTTCGGTATCACGAACATACTTTCGATATCATAATACCATTAAATGATACCGAAAGTATGTTCGTGATACCGAAAACTGGAAACCATGGTTCATAACTGCTTGGAAAGTTCGGATTTGACTATCTTATTGTCTTGATCTGTAACAGTTAGACGGTTAAAAGTGGGCTACGTGTTACAGATTGAGATCTTTCAGCCCTGGTCGCCCGTTCGTCTAAATCTATAACAGTTAGGATTGAAAATCCCTGCTAGATGTTACAGATTGAGACAAACGGCCTGCTCGGGCCGAGCCAAAACAAAAAAGGCCGCATGCTAACCCGTGGAGGGATTCGCATGCGGCCGACAGGGGATATGCGGCTGAAGTTAGGCCATGAGCAGGCCGGTCTCCGCGACGTTCTTGTACCAGTACGCGCTCGCCTTGGGGTAGCGCTTCTGGGTCTCAAAGTCGATGTAGAACAGGCCATAGCGCTTGTTATAGCCGTTGGTCCAGGAGAACTGGTCCTGTAGCGACCACACAAAGTAACCGTCGACGTTTACGCCGCCGTCGATTGCCTTGAGGATCCATGCGAGATGCTGACGCATGTAGTCGATGCGAGGGGCGTCGTCGATAAAGCCGTCCTCAAAGTCGTCCTTATAGCCCATGCCGTTCTCGGTGATGTAGATCTTCTTGTAGTTGGGGTAATCGTTCTTAATGCGGAGCAGCAGGTCGTAGAGGCCCTCGGGATAGATGATCCAGTCCCAATCGGTGGTGGGTATGCCTTCGCGCACGCATGACTCGCCCACGCCCTTGAGGAACCAGCGCGAGGAGCCCTTGTCGCCGGTGCCATTGTGGTTGATGTCGTTTTCGCCCTCGGCGGCACGCAGGAACTGGCACTTGTAGGTGTTGACGCCCAGGCAATCGTTGTAGGGGAGCGCGGCGGTCAGCGCGGCGATGTCCTCGTCTCGGACGTCGAGCTCGCCGCCGGCGATATGGGCCAGCTTGGTTGCGGCTTCCATGGTGTCGGCTGCATAGTGGCCGCGGAAGGTGGCGTCGAGTACCCAGCGGTTGTTGATGACGTCGGCCATGCGAGCCGCCTCGCAGTCGGCGGCGTTGTTGGGGTTGAGGGGATACTTGGGCTCCAGGTTCTGGACAATGCCGATCTCGCCCTCAAAGCCGCCCTCATGGAAGGCGACGACGGCCTTGGCGTGGGCCACCATCATGTTGTGCATGAGCTGGAAGGCCTTGTCCAAGCGATACTTCTCGCCGTGCGGCCAGTTGCCGACGATAAAGCTGCCCTCGGCGGTCGCGGGAATCTCGTTAAAGGTAAACCAGTGCTTGACCTCGGGGAACTCGGCAAAGCAGAACTTGGCGTACTCGACAAAGGCGTCGATCGTCGTGCGCGTCAGGAATCCCTCGCCGTCGTTCTGGTAAAAGGCCTCGGGCGTATCAAAGTGATCGAGCGTGACATAGGGGATAACGCCGGCTTTGTTGCAGGTGGCAAAGAGCTCATGATAGAAGGCAACACCCTCGGGGTTGATCTCGCCGGTGCCACTGGGGAAGATGCGGCTCCAAGCGATGGAGACACGGATGCCGTTGATGCCGAAACGCTGGCACAGGTCGATATCGACCGGGTACTTGTTGTAGAAATCGCTTGCGGGATCGGGGGAGAAGCGACCCTGAGCAGCCAGGAAATCGTCCCAGGGCACTTTGCCCTTGCCGTGCGTACGGGTCTCGCCCTCAACCTGGTAAGCAGCGGTGGCGCCGCCAAACACAAAGCCGTCGGGGAACTGCATGGGGTTGGTCATGAGTCATCCTTTCTGTGGGATACGAATAGGGAGAGGTGCCCGAACCGGGAATCCGGGCACCAACAGAGGGAGGAACTAGTCGAGGTTCTCGCGGAGCCACTTGATGGCGCCAGCGGGGTCGCGAGTAAGGTCGATATATTCCTTACCGCGGGGAGCGAGCAGCTTAATGCCCAGGCGATCGGTGTCGGCCTTCATGTCGTTGTAGTAGCTACGAACCTGCGGGGCGAGCACGATAACGTCGTACTGATCCATGATGGCGGTGTGCTGGCCATAGGCGCCTGCGGAGGAAGCGATGTTCTCTCCGGTCTGCGCGGCACCTTCCTTGATGGCGTTGGCAAGCATGGCAGAGGTGCCGGCGCCGGCGCACAGGACGAGGACTTTCAGGCCATCGACGTCCTTCTTAGCGGATGCGTCGGAGGCGGGCTCGGGCTGATCGGCGACAGGCTCGCTGTCGGTGGCGGCAACGGTCGGCTCGACGGAAGCGGTAGTCTGCTCGACGGCGGGCGCAGAGGTGCTGGCGGCGATGGTGGCAGCACCATCGGACTCGAGACCCAGCTCGGCGGCGCGCTCGGCTTCCTGGTCGCAGAGCAGCTTATCGTATGCCTTCAAGAACGGCAGGTAGATGATGGCGTCCAGCAAGATGATGATCGCGACAAATACCAGGGCGATAAGCTGGAAGTTCGTGGTGATGAAGATGCCGATGGGGGCAGGGGTAGCCCAAGGCACCACGAAGGAGAAGCCGTTCATGTCCACGTTATCGATAAAGAACTTGGCAACACTCACATTGACGCAGCCGGCGGCAACAAAGGGGATGAGCATGTAGGGGTTAAGGATCATCGGCGCGCCAAAGAGCAGCGGTTCGTTGACGGCGAAGGCAACAGGAACAATCGAGGCCTTACCGACGGCTTTGAGCTGCTTGGACTTCATAAAGAGAATCAGCAGAAGCGGCACGATGAACGTGGCGCCGGTGCCGCCGAATTCACCCACGAGCGACATGTTAAAGGTGAGGGAGTGGGCGGGGTGGCCGCCTGCCAGCAGAACCTGCAGGTTTTCGGCCTGGTTGGCAAGACGGATGGGGTCGATGCCCGGCTGGACGATCGAGGGGCCGTGGACGCCGATGAACCAGAAGAACGCGGTGGCTGCCTGGATAAGGATAAGGCCAGGATAGGTTTCTGCAGCGGTAAAGAGCGGGGAGAGCAGTTTGATAAGGAGCTCGGAGAACGGAACGCCCATGAGGTTACGCACGACGACATCGATGATGCCGCAGATGATGACGGCGCCGCCAAAGGGGATGATGTCGCGGAAGTTCTGAGCGATGGCGCCCGGGACCTCCTTGGGCAGCTTGATGGTCAGATCGCGCGAGACGCAGAACTTATAGACCCACACGGTAATGAACGCGGCGATATAGGCCGAGAACAGACCGCGCGTACCCATGCTGGTGCAGTCGAAGACCGAAAGCTCGGAGCCGTCGAGCTTGGTGGTGAACTGCGTAACGGCGAGCAGCAGCATGCTGCACTGGGCGGCCACCATGGTGGAGCCGTCGTTGAGCACTTTGCCGGCGGGCATGCGACGGTTCATGGATGCCGTGAAGTTCTTGGCAGTGGTGCCGGCAACCATGATGCCCATGACACCCATGGTGAAGTTGTACAGCTTGTTGCACCAGTCGAGGAGCGGCTGGGGCAACGTGATGCCAACTACGCCAGGAAGGGTGGCAATCAGCAGAAAGATCGAAGAGGTGAGGACGATGGGCATGCACCCAAGGAATCCGTCCTTAATGGCCTGGAGGTAGATGTTTCTCGAGATTTTCTCAAAGAACGGTTGATGCTTTTCGAGCATCTTTACGATGGCGTCCATAGAGCTCCTTTGCTGCTTGATGCGTGATGCATGTGGATGGAACTGGTCGTCGATGGATGGTCAGGACTGCCCGGAAACCTTCCTGCTTAAGGAAGGCATTGCGAAATGACAACGTTGTCATTTCGTTAATGACAACGTAAGACATTTTTGGAAGAGCAACAAGGATTTACGGGTGAACGGTCGATATTGTTCGATAAACGGCTGATTTGTCAGTCGGGCAGGTAGTGTATGCTAGAACACAAAAAACAAGCGATGCAAAACCGACTGGAGAAGTAGTGGCAACGATGGACAAGAAAAATGTCTCAATGAACGATGTAGCAGTTGCCGCGGGTGTTTCTCTCAAGACGGTGTCGCGCGTGATCAACGAGCCCGATAGCGTACGGGAGTCGACGCGCGATAGGGTCCATGCGGCCATGGAGGAGCTTGGGTTCCGGGCGAACTTTGCCGCGCGTTCACTCAAGTTGGGCCGTTACGGGTGCATCGGCGTGGTGATGTTCCACTTGTCGGGCGGCACCGTGGACATGATCGACGGTATCGCCGATGCCGCCGAAGAACGCGGCTTTGCGCTCACGATGATCAAAAAGCGGGCTGGGGAGAAGATGACCCTTGCCGAAGCGGCGCGTAGGATGTCGCAACTTCCCGTCGACGGAATGATTTTCAACCTGCGTCAGATGGTCGATGATTTCGATACGTTTGAGGCACCGAAGGACCTCAAGACGGTGATTATCACGCCGATGGAGCATCCTACCTGCTCTACCGTCAGTGACGATCAAGAGGGTGGTGCGCGCATGGCGTGCGAGTACTTCTTGAATCACGGGCACAAGAACGTGTACTTCGTCTCTGGTAAGCAAGAGTCGCTGTCGAGCCAGTGCCGTATGAAAGGCTGGCGTGCGGCACTCGAGGCGCGTGGCATTGAGCCGCCCGAGCCTCTGCAAGGCGATTGGAATGCGGATAGTGGCTATGCCGCGGGCCTTGTGCTTGCCGATAAACCCGATTGCACGGCGGTCCTCGCTGCTAACGACTGCATGGCAAACGGCGTGATGATGGCTCTACGTGACAAAGGGCTCAGTGTGCCCGACGACGTGTCCGTGATCGGCTTCGACGATGAGCTCTACAAGACGATTCCCAACTCGATTCTGACGTCGGTGAAGTTTCGCCACCGCGAGCTGGGCATCCGTGCGCTCAACGAGGTCGTCGCGGGTCTGGAAGCTCCGAGCTCCAGAAGCCGTACGCTCGTCTCGGGCGTGTTGGTCGAGCGTTCCAGCGTAAAGGACTTGCGGGCGTAGACGTGCTCGGCCTATTCCGTTTGTCTCAATCTGTAACAGCTAGGACCCAAAAACTCGGCTAGATGTTACGGATCGAGATTTTTGGCCCGGCTTATTCCGTTTGTCTCGATCTGTAACAACTAGACGGTCAAAAGTGGTCTACATGTTACAGATTGAGATTTTCGGCTTGGCCTGTGCGTTCATCTCGATCTGTAACAGCTAGGACCGAAAAACTCGGCTAGATGTTACAGATTGAGATGAACAGGAGGACGGGTGCGGTCTAAACAAAATGGCCCGCGCATCACACATCGATGCACGGGCCATTTATTGTCTGCAAGCGGCAGGTGGTGTCAGCGTCTTATGCCTCGAGGTTTTCCTCGATCCAGGCGACGGCACCCTTGGGATCCTTAGTGAGGTCGATGTACTGTTTGCCCTTGGGCGACAGCAGCGTGATGCCCAGGCGGTCGGTGTCGGCCTTCATCTCGTTGTAATAGGTGCGAACCTGCGGAGCCAGGACGATGACGTTGTACTGGTCCATGATGGCGTAGTGGCTGCCGTAGGCACCGGCGTTGGCGGTAATGTCGATGCCCAGCTCGTCGGCGCCTTCCTTAAGCGCGTTGGCGAGCAGTGCAGAGGTGCCGGCGCCAGCGCACAGAACCAGAACCCTCAGATCCTTGCCCTTAAGGGCGGACGGAGCTGCGGAGGCCTCAGTGGCAGAAGCGGTCTCGACAACAGGAGCCTCAACGGCGGGGGCGGCAGCGGTCTTGACGGCCTTGGTCTCCTCGGCCTCTTCTTCGGCCAGGGTCTCGGCCTCCTGCTTGCACAGGACGTTGTCGTAGGCCTTGCAGAACGGGTAGTAGATCAAGAAGTCAACGACCAGCAGGACGACAACCAGGACCAGAGAGATCGGCTGGAAGTTGGTGTCGATGAAGGTGCCGATCGGTCCGGGGAGTGCCCACGGCATGGCATAGATAAAGCCGTTCATGCCCAAAAAGTCGATGAAGAACTTACCAATGAGGACGTTGGCCACGGGGGCAAACAGGAACGGGATCAGGAAGTACGGGTTGAGGATGATGGGCGCGGCGAACAGCAGCGGCTCGTTGACGGCGAACATCACGGGCACGACAGAGGCTTTGCCGACGGCCTTGAGCTGCTTGGAGCGCATAAAGAGCAGGAAGATGATCGGGACAATGAACGTGGCGCCGGTGCCGCCGAGTTCGCCGATGTAGTTACCGAAGTTTTCGGTCAGGGCGAGGGCGGGGTGACCGCCGGCCTGCAGCGTGGCGAGGTTGGTGGTGATGTTGCCAAACAGCGCGGCGTTGAGGGCAGGCTTAACGACCGAGGGGCCGTGGATGCCCATGAACCAGAACAGCGGGATCATGAACCAGATGAGGGCGAGGCCGGCGTAGGAATCGGCAGCGGCGAACAGCGGGCTCACCAGCGTGGAGATGACGTTGGCAAACGGGACGGCCAAGCAGGTGCGGCAGATAACGTCGATGACGGCGACAAACAGGATGGAGAAGCTGAAGGCGAAGATGTCGCGGAAGTTCTGGGCGATGGCGCCGGGGACTTCTTTGGGCAGCTTGATGGTGATGTCTCGCTTAATGCAGAAGGCATAGATGTTGACCGTGGCAAATGCGGCGACAAAGGAGCTCAGCAGGCCCTTGGTGCCCATGTTGTCGGTAAAGAACACCGAGACATCGGCGCCGTCGATCTTGGCACTCGTCTGGGTAACGGCCAAGATGAGCATAGCGCACATGGCGGCGACCATGGTGCTCGTGGCGTTGATGGCCTTGCCAGCAGGCATGCGGCGGTTCTTGGAGCCGGTCAGCGCGCTTGCGGTGGTGCCGGCGACCATGATGCCCACGACGCCCATCGTGAAGTTGTAAACCTTGTTGCAGAAGTTCACGACGTCGACGTTCCACCAGTCGGGCAGCGTAAAGCCGCCGACCGTGGCGACAACGCCCGGCAGGGTCGAAATAAGCAGGAAGACAGGATGATGGGCATTGCTGCCAAAAAGCCGTCTTTAATGGCCTGAAGGTAGATGTTCTTAGAGACCTTGTCGAAGTACGGCTGACCTTTCTCCAAGAACTTAACGATCGATTCCATAGTTCACGCTCCTCTTTGCATGAAATCTTAATGGCATGGACGTTGAAAACCTATATGGTCTCCCGCTTGCTAAAAGCCCGGGTGCAGGCGGGGTCGGTCCCAGGGTGAGAGAGGGGAGCGGCTGGGTTTGTATCGCATAGGGCCGCTCCCTTCTCGGGGGAAAGCGAGGCGATGCGCTACTGCGCGTCCGCCATAGTGTCGGCGAGCTCCTTGTACCAGAGTGCCGACTGCTTGATGTAGCGTTTTTGCGTGTCGAAGTCGATGTAGAACAGGCCGTAGCGCTTGTTATAGCCATTGGCCCACGAGAACTGGTCCTGCAGGCTCCAGATAAAGTAGCCCTGGACGTCGACGCCCTCGGCGCGCGCCTGGAGCACCTTCTCCATGTGCTGGTCGACAAAGTCGATGCGCTCGGGATCGGTGACGATGCCGTTTGCGTCGGGCTCGGGGTCCTTGTGGCCCAGGCCATTTTCGGTGATATAGATGACGGGGAGGTTGGGATAGGTGGCGCTGATGTGCTTGAGCGTGTCGTAGAGGCCTTGCGGGTAGATGAGCCAATCCCAGTCGGTGGTGGGGATACCCGGCATATCGACCTGCTGCCCGACGCCCTTAAACTTAAAGCACGAGGTGCCCTTGTCTCCGGTGCCGTTAAAGCTGTTGGTTGACTCGCCATCGTAGGCGGCGATAAACGCCGACTGATAGTAGTTGAGGCCGAACATATCGTTGCGGGGCGCCGCCTTGGCGAGCTCCTCCATGTCGCTGTCCTCAACCGTAAGTGTGGCGTTGTTGGCACGCAGAATCTCGTTGATGAGTGAGAGGGTGCGCGCGGAGTAGTGACCCAGGAAGGCGCCGTCCATGATGAAGTCGGTGTAGAAGGCGTTGTACAGGTCGGCGGCGTGCTGGTCGGCGGGCGAGTCGGTGGCAGGATATGCCGGCGTCAGGACGTTGACCATGCCAATGCGTCCGCCCAGGTGCTCGGTCTCGTCAAGATCCTTATACAGGTTGACGGCGCGGGCGTGGGCAACGAGCTCGTTGTGCTGGCTCTGGATGCCGCTCGTCACATCAAAGTGATGGTTGGGCGGGAAGTTGCCTTGGATGTATTGGGAGTGCGAGAGGCTGATGAGCTCGTTGATGGTGAACCAATTTTTGACCTCGCGGAACTCGCGGAAGCAGAACTCGGCATAGCGCACATAGGCGTCGACGGTCTTGCGGTTGAGCCAGTCGCCCTGGTTGAACAGGGCGGCGGGGGAGTCAAAGTGATGCAGGGACACATAGGGCTCGACGCCATACTTTTTGCAGCAGGCGAACAGCTCGTGGTAGTGCTTAACGCCCTCGGAGAGGGGTTCGGCATCGTCGCCGTTGGGGAAGATGCGGGTCCAGGCGATGGACACACGAATGGCGTTGAGTCCATGCTCGGCAGAAAGGCGGATATCCTCCTCGTAGCGGTTGTAGAAATCACTGGCCGGGTCGGGCAAAAAGCGACCCTGGGCGACAAGGTAATCGTCCCACATGGTCTTACCCTTGCCTGCCACCTTCGTGGAACCTTCCGTTTGGTACGCGGCGGTTGCGGCGCCCCAAACAAAGCCCTTCGGCAGCTGCTGTACGCGGTTTAGCAAAGACATATGCATACACCCTCTCGTCTCGCTGTTCGATATTGTGCGTTTGCGCTCAGGAGGCTCCCTGGTTAGCGTTCAGCGGTGAAAAAGCCCGATAAACACTATCTTAAAATGATTAGAACCAAAATGAGCACGTGAATATTTGACAATGAGCACGTTAACATCCGGCTGGGATGTATAGAAACAAAACAACTTCAAACAGCCGCGAACGGTTGTATTTGTTCGGTAAGCGGTTTTGATTGACAGAAGTTTTCATGTTGTGGTATATGGCTCGGGTATCATGAGCACGTTATCAATGTATGTACGATGCGCCATGGGCGCGGGGAATAGTTGGGAAGCAGGTTAGCGTGGAAGGCATGGATCAGCAGACAAGGAATGGTCGTTCGGCGAGCGCGGCAGAGGTTGCGGCGCTCGCTGGCGTGAGCCGCCAGACTGTGTCTCGCGTGGTCAACGGTATGCCCAACGTGACGGAAAAGACGCGCAAGCGCGTGCTGGCAGCCATGGAAGAGCTGGGCTTTCGTCCCAATTTTGCTGGAGCGGCGTTGCGCGGCGGGTCGTATCGTTCTATTGGCCTGTGCATGTACAACATCACACGTGTCGGTAACCTGGCGACGCTCGAGGGTATCATGCAAGCGGCGCGCGAGCACGATTTTGCCGTCACTATGATCGAGATGGGCGGCGACAAGCCCTATGCACTTGCCGATGCCTCGCGCCGCATGGTCGAGCGACCCGTCGACGGTATGATTCTCAACATGAACCGCATGGCTCCCGATTTTGAGGAGTTTGTTCCCCAGCCGGGAGTGCGAACGGTCATCCTGTCCATGTATGCGCATCCGCGCTGCACGACGATCGACTCCGACCAGTATGGTTCGTGCGAGCTGTTGACCAATTATCTGCTGGAACATGGTCACTCGAATATGCGGTTTGTGGCGGGTCCGGAAAACTCGATTTCCTCACGTTTTCGTGAGGCCGGTTGGCGCGATACGCTGGGTCGTGCTCATGTCGATGCCGCTCCGATGCTGCGTGGCGATTGGAGTGCGGACAGTGGGTACGCCATGGGCGAGCGGATTGCGGCCGAGGTGCTTGCCGGCGGGTCGCAGGCGCCGACTGCCGTGCTTGCGGCAAATGACCAGATGGCGCTGGGCGTTATCGCCGCGCTCGAGAACGCGGGCCTGTCCGTGCCCGACGACGTGAGCGTGGTTGGTATCGACGACGCACTCGAGGGACTTGTTCCTCACAATCGGCTGACGACGCTGCGATTTGATTTGCGCGGTGTCGGTAAGCTTGCGTTTGAGGCGGCGATTGGAGAGAGCTCGTCTATCGAGGCGATTCATGTGCCGAGCACGCTGGTCGAACGCTCGACTGTTAGGGACATACGGGGTTAGGTCCTACTCCGTTTGTCTCGATTTGTAACAGGTAGACGGTCAAAAGCGGGCTACGTGTTACAGATTTAGATTCTTCGGAAAGAGCAATCCTGTTCGTCTCAATCTGTAACAGCTAGGACCCAAAAACTCGGCTAGATGTTACAGATTGAGACAAACGGACCCCGAACCGCCCAAAAAGGCCGGGGGCGGCGCGCCGTGTGACGTGCCACCCCCGGCTGAGAAATGGGGGACAGGTTATGTGGGCGGTGCAACTCCGCCAACCGCTCGTCGCAAGCCGCTAGTCCAGACGACGGGTTTGCGCCACGTGCTTATACCAGTATGCGCTTGCCTTGGGTGTGCGCTTCTGGGTTTCAAAGTCAACGTAGAAGAAGCCGTAACGCTTGTTGTAGCCATTGGTCCAGGAGAACTGATCCTGCAGGCTCCACAGGAAGTAGCCGCCCACGTTGACGCCCACCTCCATGGCCTTGAGCAACCAGCGCAGGTGCTGCTCGATGTAGTCGATGCGCGGCTGGTCGTCCACAAAACCGTCCTTGTAGGGGTCCTTGTAGCCCATGCCGTTCTCGGTGATGAAGATCTGCTTGTAGTTGGGGTAGCGCTGCTTAATGTAGACGAGCAGATCGAACAGACCCTCGGGATAGATGATCCAGTCCCAGTCGGTGGTGGGGATGCCAGGCTTGTTCACGTGCTCGCCAATGCCCTTGACGCGCCAGCGGCCGGTGCCCTTCTCGCCCGTACCGTTGTGGTGCAGGTCGTTCTCGCCATCGTAAGCCTTCAAGAAGCGGCACTGGTAGTTGTTAACGCCCAGGTAGTCGTTGTAGAGCGCGGCCTCGCGCATGATTTCCAGATCCTCGTCTAGGATCTCGATGGTGCCGCCCGAGACGGCAGCCAAGCGGTTGGCGCACTCGAGGGTGTCGGGCGCGTAGTCGCCGCGGAAGGTGGCGTCGAGCAAGAACTGGTTCTGCAGCACGTGCTCGTTGTTGGCGGCTTTGATGTCGGCGGGGTCGTTCTCGTTGAGCGGATACTTAAACTCCAGCGACTGGATGACGCCGATCTTGCCCTTAAAGCCGCCGTTGTGGAAGGCCAGCACGGCCTTGGCGTGGGCGAGCATCATGTTGTGCTCGCACTGGAAAGCCTCGGCCAGATGCGCCTTGACGCCACCGGGGAAGGTGCCCTCGATGTAGGTGTTGGAGGCGTCGGCCCAGATCTCGTTAAAGGTGAACCAGTAGGTCACCTGGTCGGCGTACTCCTTAAAGCAGAAGGTGGCAAAGTCCACAAAGGCGTCGATGGTCTCGCGGTTGAGGAAGTCGCCCTTCTCAAAGAGGGGCAGCGGCGTATCGAAGTGATGCAGCGTGACAAACGGCTCAACGTGGTGCTTGTGGCACTCGGCGAAGAGGTCGTGGTAGAACTGGACACCCTCGGGGTTGATTTCGCCGGTACCGTTGGGGAAGATGCGGCTCCAGGCGATGGAGAGGCGGATGCCGTTGATACCGAACTCCTCGCACAGCTCCAAGTCGACGGGGTACTGGTTGTAGAAGTCCGAAGCGGGATCGGGGGAAAAGCGCCCCTGGGCCTCCAAGAAGTCGTCCCAGGCGACTTTGCCCTTACCGTGGGTGCGGGTCTCGCCCTCTACCTGGTAAGCAGCAGTGGCGCCGCCAAAGACAAAGCCCTCGGGAAACTGCGCAGGCGGGTTGGTGACGCTAGCGGGGTTAACGGACATGATGATCCAATCGTTTAAATCGAAGGACCAGCCGGTCTTGGATGGTCGGCTGGCCCTGAGCGTTACTTACTTCGAAAGCTGCTCGGAGACGAAGGCGAGAGACTTATCGCCGTTCTGGGAGAGCTCGATGTACTGCTTACCGCGACAGGCGACGCACTTGTTGCCCACGCGCTCGCAGTCCTTCTGCAGGTCGGCCAAGTAGCTGGCAGCCTGCGGGGCCAGGACGACCAGGTCAAAGTCGGGGAGCATGTCGACGTGGTTACCATATGCCTCGGCAGCGGTCTCAAGATTGATGCCGCGCTCCTTGGCGGCCTTGGCCAGCGCGTTGGCGAGCAGGCCCGAGGTTCCGCCACCCTGGCAGAGCACGAGTACGCGCTTGCCGTTGAGGTCGCTGGCGGTCGTTGCCTCAGTGGCGACAGCGGCGGGGGCGTCGGCCTTCACAGCCTCGGCAGCAGCGCCGGCGGCAACGCTCTTGGCGTCAGCCTTGCCCTGGAAGGCATCGCTGAGCTTGGCGGCCTTCTCGGCGTTCTTGGCGGCGAGCTCCTCTTGGGAAATCTCGGCCTCCTCGGCGCACTTCTGGGCGTCGTAGGCACGGAAGAACGGGTAGTACAGAACGAAGTCGACGACCAGGATAAGGGCGAGCATCACAAAGGCGAGCGGCTGGAAGCCCAGGCCCATGATGGTGCCGATGGGGCCGGGGACAGTCCAGGGCAGGGTGTACATAAAGCCGTTCATGCCCAAGAAGTCGATAAAGATCTTGAGGATCCAGATGTTGGCGATCGGGGCAAAGACAAACGGGACAAAGAAGACGGGGTTGAGCACGATGGGTGCGGCGAACAGCAGCGGCTCGTTGACGGCAAAGCACACGGGAACGATAGCGGCCTTACCGACGGCGCGCATCTCCTGGGACTTGGCCAGGAAGCAGAACATAAAGACCAGGACGAGCGTGGCGCCGGTGCCGCCCATGCAGACGACGAAGTACTGGGCACCCTGGGTCAGGACAGCGGAAGCGTGCTGGCCAGCCTGGAACGCAGCCAGGTTGTCGGTCATGTTGGCAACGAGGGCGGCGGCGATGGCGGGCTCGACGATCGAGGGGCCGTGGACGCCCACGAACCAGAACAGGCTCATGGCGCCGTAGATCACAGCGAGGCCGATATAGCCGTCGGCAGCGGTGAACAGGGGCTGGAACACCTGGATGACGCCCTGGGCAAAGCAGAAGCCAAAAGCAGCGCGGAAGACGATGTCAAAAACCCAAAAGACGGTGATGCAGACGGAGAAGGG
>DBEXMY010000083.1:0-10510 GCA_048168905.1 Collinsella sp.
CGTTGTAGAAGGCCACGCTGGCGCGGCAGCAGGCGAGGTTCTCGACGCCCAGCCAGGTAAGCAGCGGCTGCGCGCAGTGGTGACCGGCGCGGATGCACACGCCGTCCATGTCCATGATGCTCGCGACGTCGTGCGGGTGGATACCCTTGACGTTAAAGCTGACGACGCCGTGATGGTTGTCCCAGTAGATGGAGCCGATGATCTGGACAAAGTCGAGCTGCATGAGCTCGCCCATCAGGTAGTGGACGAGTGCCTGCTCGCGTGCCTGGATGTTTTCGTAGCCAACCGTGTTGACGAGGTAGTCGAGAGCGGCGCCTGTGGCGAAGATGCCGGCGGCGTCCTGCGTGCCTGCCTCGAACTTCTCGGGGACGGGCGCCCAGACGGCGTCCTGCTCGGTGACCGAATCGATCATTTCGCCGCCGGTGAGCATGGGCGGCATGGCGTTGAGCAGGTCCATCTTGCCCCACAGGACGCCGATGCCCATGGGGCCCATGGCCTTGTGCGCGCTAAAGGCAAAGAAATCGGCGCCCAGATCGGCCACATCGACCGGCATGTGCGGCAGCGACTGCGCGCCGTCGACGACCAGATAGCCGCCGTACTTGTGCACGAGCTTGCCGAGATTCTTGACCGGGTTCTCGACGCCCAGCACGTTAGACACCTGACCCACGGCCAAGATTTTGGTCTTGGGGCCCACCTTGGACAGAACCTCCTCGGTGGTGAGTTGACCGGTCTTGGTGGGGTAGAGGTAGACGAGCTTGGCGCCGGTCTCGCGGCAGACCTGCTGCCACGGAATCAGGTTGGAGTGGTGCTCCATGATGGTGATGACGACCTCGTCACCGGGCTCGAGCACCGTGGGTGCAAAGCTCTTGGCGACCAGGTTGAGCGACTCGCTCGTGTTGCGGGTGAAGACGACCTCGTTGGCCTGGGGAGCGCCGATGAGGTCGGCGATCTGCTGGCGCACCTTCGCGATGGCCTCGGTGGCCTCGACGGACAGCGAGTACAGGCCGCGCAGGGGGTTGGCGTTCATGCGCTGGTAGAAGTCGCGTTCGGCGTCAAGCACGCAGGCGGGGCGCTGCGCGGTGGCGGCGCTATCGAGGAAGGCGATCTCGGGGTGCTGCTGGAAAAGCGGGAATTGTGCCTTGTAGGGATTGGTCTCGATGTCGACGGTAGGCCAGCCGCGCGAGGCCTCGTCGCTGGCGTCGAGCTCCATAGGCTCCGGTGCGGTACAGGTGTCGCATTTAACGTGCTCGGTGTCGATCATGCGAGCTCCCCTTCAAAGTTGTCGATCAGGTTGTTGCCCAGGCGGACGACGGCGGCGCGGGTGCGCTCGTCGGTGGCGGAAAGCGCGGCGTCCTCCAGCTTGGCGCGGATGAACAGGTCCTCGGCGGCGTTTTGGTCAAGGCCTCGGCAGGCGAGGTAGAACAGTTGCTCGTCGCGGACGTGACCGATGGTGGCGCCGTGGTTGCCGGCAACGTCGTCCTCGTCGCAGAGAATGACGGGAACGGTCTTGTTGTCGACGCCCTTGTTGGCCAAAAGCACCGTCTCGCGCTCGGTGCCGGTTGCGCCCTTGCAGCCGTGCACGAGGTCGATGGTGCCACGGTAGACCTTCTTGGACGTGCCGGTCAGCACGCCGTTGGCGTCGATCTCGCACTCGGTCTTGCGGCCGCGGTGGCGCAGCTCGTAGTTAAAGTCGCGCACCTGCTCGCGGGCGCCCAGGTAATCGGTATCGATCGTCACCTTGGCGGTATCGCCCAGCAGGTCGCCGGCAAGGCCGGTGGCGCTGGCGCCGGCACCCAGGACGGTGTGTTGCACGTTGACGCGCGCGCCCTCGTCCAGGAACAGGCCGGTGTCGTCGAGCGCGATCCAGCTATCGTCGAGCGTCTGCGTGCAGGTCACGTTGACGGTGGCGTACTCGTGGGCGCACACGCGTAGCGCGGAGCCCACGACACCCTCGCCGGTAACGGGGGAGTCTAGGGCAATATGCAGATTGAGCGTCGACTGGGGACGGGCGATGACGTCGATGGCGGCGATGGCCGCGGCGGCATCGACACCGCTCACACGCACGGTAACCGTGGCGTGCTGGTATGTGGGAACACCGATGACGACGCGCTTAGTGGCGTGGTCGGCCAGGTAGGTGTAGGCAGCCTCGCCCATGCCAGTCTCGAAGGCCTCAGCGGGGGAGAGCTCCTCCTCCAGCTTAATGGCACCGGCCTGGTAGATGGAGGTGGCGGGCACGTCGAGCTCGGTCTCGGGCGTGATGCGGGCGCGGTCGGCGGCACCACCCGGGGCGGAGGCGCGGCGCTCGGGGAAGCGCTCGGCCATGGCGTCCATGGCGGCGTCGAATGCGTCTGCCACGCCAGTAAACTGCTTGTCCAAGCCCTCAACCTCAATGGTCTCGGCGGGAGCGGCAGCAAGCTCGTCAGAGAGCTCGAGCTTGGTCTGGTTCATCTTGAGCCAACCCCAAGTGGCAGCCGGCATCGCATTGACCTGCTCAAGGGTGGTAGCAGCGGTGTTGGTGGTCTGTTTCATTATCCGATCGCTCCTTCCATCTCGAGCTTGATCAGGTTGTTCATCTCGACGGCGTACTCCAGCGGCAGCTCCTTGGAGACCGGGTTGGCAAAGCCGTTGACGATCATGGTACGGGCCTCTTCCTCCGAGATGCCGCGGCTCATCAGGTAGAACACCTTATCGTCGCCGATGCGGCCGATGGTGGCCTCGTGGCCGATATCGACGTTCTTGGCGCGGATGTCCATGGCCGGAATGGTGTCGGAGCGGCTCTGGTCGTCGAGCATGAGCGACTGGCAGCTCACGGTTGCCTTGGAACCCTCGGCCTTGGGTGTCGCCACAATAGAGCTGCGGAAGGTCTGAATGCCGCCACTCTTGGAGATGCCCTTGGTCTCGACGGTTGCCGAGGTATCGGGCGCGTTGAGCACGACCTTGCAGCCGGTATCCAGGTTCTGGCCGGCGCCGGCAAAGGTAATGCCGGTAAAGCTCGAGCGGGCGCGGCGTCCGTTGAGCACGCTCATGGGGTAGAGGTAGCCCACGTGGCTGCCGAAGGAGCCGCTGATCCACTCGATGTCGCCATCCTCGTCCACGCGCGCACGCTTGGTGTTGAGGTTGTACATGTTCTTGGACCAGTTCTCGATGGTCGAGTAGCGCAGGTGCGCGCGCTTGCCCACAAAGAGCTCGACGGCGCCGGCGTGGAGGTTGGCCACGTTGTACTTGGGCGCGGAGCAGCCCTCGATAAAGTGCAGGTCAGCGTCGTCCTCGACGATGATGAGCGTGTGCTCAAACTGGCCGGCGCCCTTGGCGTTAAGGCGGAAGTAGCTCTGCAGCGGGAAGTCCAACTTGGTGCCCTTGGGCACGTAGACAAACGAGCCGCCCGACCATACGGCGCCGTGCAGGGCCGCAAACTTGTGGTCGGTGGGCGGGATGAGCGTCATAAACTTCTCGTGGATGAGCGGCTCCCACTGCGGGTCGTGCAGGGCCTCCTCGATGCCGGAATAGACGATGCCCATCTTGGACGCCGTGTCCTGCATGTTGTGGTAGACCAGCTCGGAGTCGTACTGCGCGCCGACGCCTGCCAGGTAGCTGCGCTCGGCCTCGGGGATGCCCAGGCGCTCAAAGGTGTTCTTGATGTCGTCGGGCACCGACTCCCAGTCGTGTTTTTGGTCGGTGTTGGGCTTGACGTAGGTGACGATGTTGTCCATGTCCAAGCCTTCGATGGAGGGACCCCACGTCGGGTCGGGAAAACGATTAAAAATCTCGAGGGACTTGAGGCGCAGGTCGAGCATCCACTGCGGCTCGTCCTTTTTGGCGCTGATCTCGCGCACGATGTCGGGCGTGATGCCGGCGTCGAGGCGCTCGAATCCCTCCTCGCCATAGGTGAAGTCGTAGAGGCTGCGGTCGATGTCCGCGACCTCGGTGCGGTTCTTGGTCATTGCGTCGCCCCTTTACGCCTGCTGCTCGGCAGCGGCGGCCTCGGCCTGGGCGCGCTGCTCGGCGGCCTCGCGCTCGAAGGTCTCAAAGCCGTTCTTGTCGATCCAGGGAATGAGCGAGGCGTCGTCCTCGCGCACGATGTGGCCCTTGACCATAACGTGGACGCGGTCGACATCCAAGTGCTCCAGGATGCGCGTGTTGTGCGTGATAATGAGCATGGAGCCGTCGCAGCTCTTGCGGTAGGCGTCCATGCCGTGGCTGACGGTGGAAAGCGCGTCGACGTCCAGGCCCGAGTCGGTCTCGTCGAGGATGGCGAGCTTGGGCTGCAGCAGCAGGAGCTGGAGCATCTCGACCTTCTTCTTCTCGCCGCCCGAGAAGCCCACGCCCAGCTCGCGGTTGAGGTAGGCGGTATCCATGTTGAGCTCGGCCGCGAGCTCCTTGACGCGACGGCGGAACTCCTTGCCCTTCATCTCCAGGCCGGGGCGGCCGGCGATGCTGGCGCGCAAAAAGCTCGACAGCGGCACGCCCGGAATCTCGACCGGGGCCTGGAAGCTCAGGAACAGGCCGGCGCGCGAGCGCTTGTCGGTGGTGAGCTCGGTGATGTCCTGGCCGTCAAAGACGATGCGGCCGTCGTTGACCGTGTAGACGGGGTCGCCCATGACCAGGTGGCCGAGGGTGGACTTGCCGGCGCCGTTGGGTCCCATCAGCACGTGGGTCTCGCCGGCGGCGACGTTGAGGTTGACGTTGTGGAGGATGGTCTTCTCGTCCACGGAGGCGGTCAGACCTTCGATGGAAAGCAGCGGATTTGCGCTCATGCTGTCCCTCTCTGTATATGGTGTACTCATAGGTGTACTAAACCCTAGGAATCTTCTCGGAATAAAGTTACTATGGGTTCGGCGTTAGTCAAGGGAAAACCCGACTAATCCACTCGACTTTTTAGATGAGGGACATAAAATCAGGTTTGTTTGCCCCGCGTGCATAGGATTTGGGACAAACAAGCCTGGTTTTGTCCCAGTAACGATGGGAGGGTAGGTATGCTCATTTCTTCTAAGGGCCGCTATGCCCTCCGACTGATGATCTATATCGCGGCGCTGGGCGACGCCGAGGGCAAGATTGCCCTGCGCGAGGTTGCCGACCGCGAGCATATCTCGCAAAAGTATCTGGAGCAGCTGGTTCGTCCGCTTATGAAGGCGGGCCTGCTTAAGAGCGTGCGCGGCAAGGGCGGCGGCTACATGATGGCCAAGGACCCGGCCGAGGTGCGTGCTGGCGACATCCTGCGCGCCGTCGAGGGCAGCACGGCTCCGGTGGCGTGCGACGGCATCGACAACAGCTGCGCCCGCAGCGACCTGTGTTCCACCGTCAAGTTCTGGCGCGGCCTGGACGAGGTCATCGAGAACTATGTTGACGGCGTGACGTTGGCCGACTTGGCCGCCGTCCCCGAAATCAACTTCGATATTAAGCTGTAGGGGTGCAAATGGCATCTCTCGACAAGGTGTACAAGCAAATCGAAGTTTTTGCTCGGGAATGTGACGCCGAGAAGGTTGTGCTGTTTGGTTCCCGCGCTCGAGGTGACAATTTGCCTAAGAGCGATATTGACATCGCCGTAGCAGGTTGCCGGGATTTCGGCCGTTTCTCATATTTGATCGAGGAGCGTCTTGATACTCTTTTGGATGTAGATGTCGTCAATCTCGACGAGTCCTTATCGCAGCAATTGCTCGATGAAATTGCCAGGGATGGTGTGATTCTGTATGAAAAAATATGAGAACTTTGCCAGCGCCTTGGTGAATCTTGAGGATGCGCCCAATCAGGATCTCAACAATGATTTTGTTCAGAGTGGATTGATTAATAAGTTCAATCTTCAATTTGAACTGAGCTGGAAGCTCCTTAAGCGTCTGCTCGAGTATGAGGGCGCCACGCTTGCCGCGTCGGGGTCTCCTCGTGCCATCTTGAAGGAGTCCTACCGATTCTACGACTTTATTGATGAGGCGGCCTGGCTAGATATGCTCAGAGATCGCAATACGAACGTCCATATCTATGACAACAAGCTCGCTCAAGATTTGATTCAGCGCATCTTGAACGTCTATATCCCTGCTTTCTGCCAGTTGAGGGACGGGTTGATGGAGCGTTACGGCGAGCTTCTGTTGGCGCCCGACGACCAGTTTGTTTAATTTCTTAAGATTTCGTAATTCCTTAAGATTTCGCGGAGGGTTGTTGCCGTTTACCGAGGGGTTGTTGTGCAACAACGGGCGAGCTGCAATACTTATTTTTATCTTTGCAAACTGAACTTTAACTACACCAATGCAGGGAGGGTCTTATGCAGCCCAAGCATTCTGCTATTGTCGCGGGCCTGACGCTGGCGCTTTCGTTTGGCGCCGTTTCCGCGCCGGCACCCGCCGCTGCCGAGGAGCCCACGCCGGGCTTTGCCTCGGATGCCACCGAAATCGATAAGGGCCTTTACACCCAACAGTCCTTCTCGGGCGTGCTGAGGTCGGTCCAGGGCGTTTCGTTTGTCAACGTGACTCCCGAGATGAAGTACTTCACCAAATATGAGAGCCATGGCAACTATAACCAGGGCTTTTCGTATGGTGACGGCTACAACGCGCTGGGTTATTACCAGTTCGACCGTCGTTGGTCGCTCATCCCGTTTATGAAGCAGGCCTACAACTACAACCCCGAAAAATACAGCATGCTCAAGGATGCGATTGATCGCGGCAGCGAGATTTCCAACACGAGCAATGCCATGTACGAGAACGGCCAGCCCACCGAGTTGGGCCGTATTGCGCAGGAGGCCTTCCAGGGCGCTTATAACATCGACCCTGCTGAGTTTTCGGCTCTGCAGGATGCGTATGCGTACAACTCGTACTATGCGGTGACCGAGGCGTGGCTCAAGAGCGGCCTTGGTATTGATATTTCGGGCCGTGCCGATTGCGTCAAGGGCATGGTGTGGAGCATCACCAACATGTGTGGCACCGGTGGCTGCAGGGACTTCTTCCGCTGGGCGAATCTTTCTAATGATATGACTGACCGTGAGTTTGTGACGGCGCTCTCCAATAGCGTGGTCGATAACGTCGCTACCAAGTATTCGAGCCAGCCCCAGTATCATGAGGGCTGGAAGAATCGTTATAAGAATGAGCTGAAGGACTGCTTGGCTTATATCGCCGAGGACGAGGCAGCCGCTGCGACGCCCGTGCAGCCCGAGCCTACGCCGGCGCCCTCGCCGACACCTGATTCGAATGACGACTCGAGTGACGATCCCAACGATGACAGGATGGATGCGCCCTCGACCGATGCTGACGGTAATGGCTCTGCTGGTGGCATTACCAACGACGGTTCCATCTCGAACGGCTCTGCTGCGGGCGATTCGTCTTCAAGCTCTGCCGGCAATACGGACAGCGACGCTTCTGGTTCGACCGGCGCTGACACCTCTAACTCATCCACCGGCTCGAGCGATTCGTCCGTTGACACCGGCTCTAACAACGGCTCCGGCTCTGACGCAACCCCTGATTCCGATGCTTCCAAGGACGACTCGAATAAGGCGCCGGACGCTCCCGTTGCTTCGCCGGACAAGAAGCCTTCTTTTTCCGAGCAGCTTGGTTCTACGCTGGGCTCTTCGCTGATGGCTGGCGTCAATAATGGCTCGACTCAGAACAAGGACAACTCTGATCAGGTTTCCACGGAAAAGACCGAGGCCGCAAAGGGCGACTCCAAGGATGAGGCTTCCGAGAAGACCGTATCCGATAAAGGTTCTAGCTCGGAGGAGAAGGACGACAAGTCCACTCAGAAGAAGGACGAGGATAAGAAGTCTGAATCTGAGGAGAAGGACGAGAGCAAGGGCAAGACCAAGGACGGAAAGCAGCAGGGCGAGGACAACGGTAAAGGCAACACTGACAACCGGAACCAGGAGCAAAATGACTCCAAAAAGGTGACCACCACGACGACTACAACGACCAAGTCATCTGGCGGTAACATGCCCAAGACGGGCGACCTTATCGTTATGGCGAGCCTTGCCAGTGCAAGCTTGGCCACACTGGGCGCTACGTCTATCGTAAGTGGTAAGCATAAGCTCGATCAGCAGAAGAAAGCTTCTGGGGAGGACAGCTCGGAGGAGTAGCCTCTCGGTTGCTAGATAACTAAAGAGTTGGGACGGGGTCCGGTGCGAATGCATAGGGCCCCGTTTTGTTGTGCAACGATTAGTTATGCCCCCTCACACCTCTTGTTGCTACCGTTGCCCGATATGTTCGCGCGGCGTCGTCGGTACGCGCGAGGCGGTCATTACAATTGGCATCGTGTTGCGATTTAGGGGGAACGTTTTGGTGCCTGAACAGGCGAATAATGGTTGTGATGCCGGCTTTGGCGTGCGCTTGATCGGCTGTGCCGACGATGCGGTTTTGCCCATTGGCATGCACGACTATGCGGAGGCCCTTGGTTGCTGCATGTTGGTTGACAAGACCATGTTTATTGCCGATGTGTTGGACTGCGACGCGTCCGTTGTGGTGTGCTGTCGACCCGAGGGTTTTGGCAAGAGCATGAACTTGTCGATGCTCAGGTCTTTTCTGGAGCGTCCAGCGGTCGGTCGCTCTGGTCAGCGTTTATTTGCCGATGCTCAGATTTGGGATGCAGACGGTGGGCGCTATCGGGATGAGTATGCTTGCTATCCGGTGATATCGCTGGACTTTTCTGGCGCTGCGAGGCGTGGTGCCGCTATTGCCGATGTCGTGCGCGATGCCCTTTCGGGCGAGTGCGCTCGCTTGTTGGCGCTCTTGGAGGCTCCTGATTTAGCTCGAGATAAGGTGCGTCACATCGAACGCGTCGCGCGTGATGTGGCGAGCGCGGACGAGGTTGACTCGGTGCTCGGTGTGCTCATTGAGCTGCTGGAGATGGCCTGCGATGAGCAGGTTGTATTGCTCGTTGATGGGTACGATGCGGCGTGGTCTCGCCGTGCGAGCGCGAGGGACGCTTCCGACGCCGATCCGGCAGGGCTATTCGATCGCGTGCTGTTCGACGCCATTGCCACTGCGCGCGATTCGTTGCGGCTGACGTGTCTGATGGGGGAGTGCCCCGGTCCTGCCGAAGCGGCGCTTTCTTCGCGCGGCTGCTCGTATTGTCTGACGACGCCGCTGTTGGCGTGGTGTGACCGATGTTTCGGTTTTTCGGATGCCGAGGTCCAGGCTCTGTTGAGTCATGCTGGACGCGAGGAATGCCTGGATGATGCGCGTGAATGGCTCGAGGGATATCGGTTTGGTAGGGCCTATTGCTCGAGTCCAGCGCGTGTGATCGGTTTTCTGGACCGAGGCTGCACGGCGCCTGTGCGCGCCGATCTGTATGGGCATGCGGATTGCCTGAGTAGGGTAGTTGCCGGGTGGAATCTCGACCGCCTTTCGGTCTTGTTTGATTTGCTCGAGGCCCATGGGTGCGCTGAGGCCCCGCTTTGTTTGGGCACTGCAGGGCCAGATGTCTCGCCTGAGGATGGCATGTGGACAGCGCTGTATCTGTCCGGTTTTCTCACGACGGATATGACTGAGGAGCCAGAGCATGGCAATCGCCTCCGTGCTTTGCGATTGCCCAATAACGAGCTTCGACAGGCCTTGCGTCTAGTGATTGTTGAGTGGTTTGAGTGCGCTGCCGAAGACATTCGAGACGTCGATGCGTTTCGCGACGGGCTGTGCCATGGGAACGAGGATACCGTGAGGCGGGCGCTAAGCCGCATCCTGGGAGATGCGGGAATCGGTGCGACCAACCCAGATACACCGCTGCCATATCATCTACTCTTGCAAGGACTCTGCTTTGGATTGCCGGGCTATGCCAATCCTGCTTCGAGGCGAAAGTGTGGCGCGGGTCGCTGGGACATCCAGGTTTTTCCTACGGGCGCTGTGTTCGACGTAGCTGACACTATCGGCATGCTGGACGAGCGCCCGCTTATAACGATCAATATGATGTATGACCCCGATGTGGATGCGCTGGGGTTGGAATTGCTGGCCGTGCAGTCGCTACTCGACATAGAGCGCGGCGGCATCGACGAAATCCGTGTACCGTGCCCCGGCGTGGGTCGCATGCGCTGGGGGTTCGGTTTTGATGGGCAGCATGTGCCTACGGTGTGCCAGCGGCTTTAAGCGCTGAGGTGTTTCCGGCTTCCGTTACTTGGTGGCCTTCATGGGCGGCATGGGCTTCCAGTTGGGATCCTTAACGATCTTGCGGGCGTCCTTCATGCCACGGCGCAGCGCCGGAATGCCGGTCTTAAAGCACTTGTCAACGGCGGCCAGGCGAATGAACTCCTTGCAGAAGGTCGCGGCGTTGCCCAGACGGAACAGCACGGGGTGATAGTCGCCGTAAATCTGCATGTAGCGGGCCAGATAACCGCGGTTGCGCATGATGTAGTAGCGGTTGGTGTCGCTCGTAGAGTTGAGCTGGCGCTTGCCGGCGATATCCCAGTTAGAGACGGCGCGGGCGCGCTTGAGCACCAGGTCGGCCACAACGGCGGCGGGGAAGTGCTGGCTGGCCACGTAACCATAGCAGGCATCGTCGCCGTAGATGAAGAATCGCGCATCCGGCAGGCCGATCTTGTCGACCACGC
>DBEXMY010000084.1:0-9436 GCA_048168905.1 Collinsella sp.
TAGCCAGCCGTTTTAGAGCGGCTTAACTAAGGCGACCTTTACGCAGCGAGGCGCTTGAGGACGTCGATGAGCAGCTCGTAGAAGCGCTCGGCAGAAGCGAGCTCCATGCTCTCGTCCGGGGTATGGACATCGGAGAGCGTCGGGCCCACGGCGATGGCGTCCAGGCCGTGCAGAGCCTCGGCAAACAGGCCGCACTCAAGGCCGGCGTGAATGGACTCGATGCGCAGCTCGGAGCCAAAGAGCTCTCGATAGCTCTCGACAAAGACTTCGCGGACCGGCGAATGCTCGGCATAGCTCCAGCCGGGATACTCAAACTCAAACTTGGCGTCGAAGCCCAGGACATCGGCCAGCGTCTGCAGACGGTCCTTGAACTCGTTCTGCAGCGAGGTGATCGAAGAGCGCGGGGACAGCATGATCTTGACCTCGTCGTCAGAAGTGGCGACCACGCCGATGTTGGAGGAAACCTCGACGGAGCCGTCGGTGGCGACGTTGCGGCGAATCACGCCGTTAGGGGCAAGGCGCAGGGCGCGGATGAGGGCAAGCGCGGACTTCTGGTCCATGGCCTCAACCTCGGCGTCGTCGGCAATCTCGACGGTGCAAGTAAAGCCGGGGTCGAAGACCTCGAGCTCGGCAGTGACGTCGGCGATGATGCCCTTTGCGATCTGGGCCGCGGCCTCGGCGGCAGCGTGGTCGGCGTAGACCAGAACAGCCTTGCACTCACGGTTGATGGCGTTGTCCTTGGTGCCGCCGTTAAAGCTAACGATGGCGGGCTCGCCGGCAACCATCAGGCGGTCGATGATGCGGGCCATGATGAGGTTACCATTGCCGCGCTCCAGATTGATATCGCTGCCGGAGTGGCCGCCCAGCAGGCCGGAGATGTCGAGCGTGAGGGTGCTACCGGTCTTGTGCTCGCGCGCGATCGGGCAGGTGTAGGTAACGACGACACCGCCGGCACAGCTGACGGTGGCAACGCCCTCTTCCTCGGAGTCAAGGTTAATCATGGTGCGGGCGCTAATCTGAGACTTGTCGAGCGTCTCGGCGCCGACCAGGCCAGTCTCCTCGTCGGTGGTGAACACGCACTCGAGGGCCGGATGGGCAATCGAATCGTCGTTGAGCACGGTAAGCATAAGCGCGACGGCGATACCATTGTCGGCGCCCAGAGTGGTGCCGTTAGCGGTGAGGACACCGTCCTTGACGACCAAGTCGATACCGTCGGTCGTAAAGTCGTGCTCGACGGAACCCAGCTTGTCACACACCATGTCGATGTGGCCCTGAAGCATCACGGTCGGGGCATTCTCGGCACCGGCAGATGCGGGCTTGCGAATGATGACGTTGTAGACCTCGTCCTGATACACATCGAGGCCGCGCTCCTTGGCAAACGCAACCAGGAAATCGCTGATGCCCTTCTCGTTGCCAGACCCACGGGGGATCGCGCTGACCTCCTCAAAGAAATGGAACAGCTGGGCGGGCTCGTAGCCGGTAATCTTGTAGTCCATGGTGCCTCCTTGGCGCAACTGGTTAGACAGTAAGACATGCGACTTGTATATTCCCAGACTTTGCGTGCATAAACCAGTCGAAAACGCCGAGCGCCCTCGCATCATCGGCTAACGGTGGACCGTATAACGTAACGGTCACAACTTCCGCAGCTCTACAAATCGAGGCGCCCTTTCCGGAGCGCCTCGATTGCGCGTATCAAATTGTCGCCACGCCCTACAGCGCGCCGGAACCGGCTTGCATCATGCCGCCGGGGCCCGAGGTCACGCCGCCGCTCACGGGCGCGGCGTTGCCGGTGTGCGGTACCGCCGGGGCGGTATCGCCACCAAGCGTGCCCGCCGGACGCGGTGCCGGGATCTCGCCCGTGCCGCGGCTAAAGACAAACTTGCCATCGGCCACGTCGCACAGGACGGTATCGCCCTCGCCCCACTCGCCAGCCAGCAGTTCCTCGGACAGCGGATCCTCGATGAGCTTTTGGATGGCACGACGCAGCGGACGCGCGCCGTTGGTGAGGTCGGTACCCTCCGCCACAATCTTGTCGTAGGCCGCATCGGTAAGCTTGATGTTCATGCCGTTTGCGATCAGGCGCTGGCGCAGATCGTCCACCAGCAGGTGCGCAATCTTGGTCAGGTTCTCGCCCGAGAGCTTCTGGAACACCACGATGTCGTCGATACGGTTGAGCAGCTCGGGGCGGAACAGGCGCTTGAGCTCGCCCATCGCGCGGCCGCGGATCTCACTCGAGGTGAGGCCCTGCTCGCCGGTGGTGCCAAAGCCAACGCTCGCATCCTGCGCGATCTCGCGGGCGCCCACGTTTGACGTCATGATGATCACCGTATTGCGGAAGTCGACCGTCTTGCCCTGGCTATCGGTCAGACGGCCCTCCTCCAACACCTGCAGCAGGATATTGAAGATGTCGGGGTGCGCCTTCTCGATCTCGTCGAACAGCACGACCGAGTACGGGTGACGGCGAACAGCCTTGGTGAGCTGGCCGCCCTCGTCGTGGCCCACATAGCCCGGGGGGCTACCGATGAGCTTGGAGACCTCGAACTCACTGCCAAACTCCGACATATCGAAGCTGATGAGCGCGTCCTTGCTGCCAAAGAGATACTCGGCGAGCGTCTTGGCGAGCTCGGTTTTGCCCGTGCCGGTGGGGCCCAGGAAGATAAAGCTGCCGCCGGGGCGACGCGGGTCCTTGAGCGGCGAGCGGCTGCGGCGCACGGCCTTGGCAACGGCCTCGACGGCCTCGTCCTGACCGATGATGCGCGTCTTGAGCACGCTTTCGGCCTGCAGCAGGCGGCGGCTCTCGCTCTCGGTGAGCGAGGACACCGGCACGCCCGAGGTCACGGACACGATGTCGGCAATCTGGGAGACATCGATGGTGAGCGGGCTGGCGTCGAGCTCGGCCGTCCAGGCAGCCTTGGCCTCGGCGAGCTCAATCTCGGCAGCCTTTTGCTGCTCGGTGATCTCGGCGGCCTTGTTCATGTCGTCGCTCTCGGTGGCCTCCTGCGCGGCGGCCTTAAGCTCCTCCACGCGATGCTCGGCCTCGCGCACCGGCTCGGGCGCGCGGTTGGCGGCGATGCGGGCGCGGGCGCCGGCCTCGTCAATGAGGTCGATGGCCTTATCGGGCAGGAAGCGATCCTGGATGTAGCGGTCGGAGAGGTTCGCGGCGGCCTCGATAGCACCCTGCGTATAGCGCACATGGTGGTGCTCCTCGTAGCGCGGCTTGAGCGCGGTCAGGATCTTGACCGTGTCCTCGACGCTCGGCTCCTCGACATCGATGGTCTGGAAGCGACGCTCGAAGGCCGGGTCCTTGGTGAGGTACTTGCGGAATTCCTCGGCCGTGGTGGCGCCGATAATCTGGAAGGCACCGCGCGCGAGCACGGGCTTGAGCATGGAGCTCGCGTCGATGGAGCCCTCGGCAGAGCCGGCACCGATGATGGTGTGCATCTCGTCAATAAACAGGATGACGTCGTCAGCTTCGGTGGCCTCCTGGATCACGTTCTTGAGGCGCTCCTCAAACTCACCGCGATACTTGGCGCCCGCAACGAGGCCCGGCAGGTCGAGCGTCCAGATGTTCTGGTTCATAAGGTTCTCGGGCACGTTGCCAGCTGCAATCTGCTGAGCCAGACCCTCGACGATGGCCGTCTTGCCCACGCCGGGGTCGCCCAGAATGAGCGGGTTGTTCTTGGTGCGGCGCGAAAGAATTTCCATCATACGCTGGACTTCCTTTTCGCGACCAATTACAGGGTCGAGCTCGCCGTCGCGCGCCTTCTGCGTAAGGTTGGTGGCGAACTGCTTAAGCGTATCGGTGCCGCTCCCCTTTTGCTGCGACGCGTCCGAGCCGCTAAAGAACGGCAGGCCCGCACCGGGACGCCCGGCACCGGCGCCGGCGAGCGGACGCTTCTTGTCCTGGTCCTTGGCGGTAAGTTTCTCGATAGCCTTTTTGATGGAGGCGGACGACACACCCAGGCGCATGAGGATGTCCATGGCCATGCCGTTACCCTCTTCGACGATGCCAATCAGCAAGTGCTCGGTCGACACGTAGGTCTGGTTGTTCTCACGTGCCACGCGGAAGGAGCGCTCCATCACGCTAATGACGAGCGGCGTAAAGGCAAGCTTGGCAGCCTCGGTCTCCTCGCTGGGCTCGGGAACCGTGGTCTGGACCTCCTTGAGGGTGTCCATGATGTCGTCGTAGGAGATATCAAGCGAGCGCAGCGCCTCGGCAGCGATGCCCTCGTCCTCCTTGGCGAGTGCGAGCAGCAGGTGCTCGGTGCCCACCTTATTTGAGTGCAGATCGAGCGCCTCCTGTTTGGCCATCGACATGACCTTGCGCGCTCGATCGGTAAATCTATCTAACATGCTCGTTTCCTTACATGAGTTCATCGAAATCAAAACGCCCGCCCGTCGGCGGCGCTTTTGTCTCTTTACCCACAGGTTGTCTATGTTAACAGCTGGAGGAATATCTATAAACCCGGCTCACATGAATGCAGGTTATGACCGCATCGCGGGACTCACCGCGCGATGCGCGACAGGCGCCCCGCAAGAGAAACCCTAGGCGTCTTTCACCACGTCGGGACTCGTCGCACGCGATGCGCGATAGGCATCGGCCTCCTTGGAGACGCGTTCGAGCAGCTCGGATGTATCGACGCCCTCGACTTGCGCGACCGTTTCCACCGTCTGCATGGCGAGCGCCCTCAGGTACGCGCACGCGCTGTCCCCCGGCTGCTCGAGGTCTATCTCCTCGCCGCCCTCCCGGGCAAAGCCGACCGCCATCACAAAGCCCATGATGCCCGAGACCAGAAAGCCCACCGCAAAGCTCGAATCTGCCTTGAGCTCTTCTCCGTCGGGGTGGACGATCTCTCTCACGCGGTCGATGATGATCGTATGGATGCCCTGCACGACCTGCTCGGCGGCACCCGCCCTCATGGTGATGACGACGCGCCGCAGCAGGCAGCGGACGTCGCGCCGGTCGAACGCCGAAAGGTCGCCCTCGCTCGAAAAATGCCAGAGGGCATCGGTGATGAGCTCGTTATCCTGCAGCAGCTGGGCTATGGCGATGGCGACGAGTTCATCGAAATCGTGAAAATAGTAGTAAAACGTTCCGCGATTGCACTGGGCGGCGCGGGTCACCTCGCCAACCGACAGCTCGAAGATGCTGTTGTTCTCGATGAGCTCCCAAAACGCCTCGATGATACGGGTGCGTGCATCGGGCGCATCGGCGTCCTTACGCGGTCTCGCCATGCGCCTCACCGCACCCCTGCGCCTTGGCGTTCATGATGAGCATCTGAAGACGGTTCTCCACGTTGGCGAAGCTCACGTCGGGATCGTAGTCGAGCGGCAGGAACTGCGCCGTGGGATACTGCTCCTTGAGCGCATGGATGAGCCCGCGCCCCACGACATGGTTGGGCAGACACCCGAACGGCTGCAGGATCACGAAGTTGCGGCAGCCGCGCTTGGCGTGCTCGAGAATCTCCGCCGGAATCAGCACGCCCTCGCCCGCATCGAACGTATGGTGCAGGATCTTATCGCTCGCGCGCACGAGCTCGGGCATGCGCGTCGGCGGCTCGTAGAGCGGGCTCGCCGCGCCCAGGCGGTCGCAACGGTCGTGCGCGAGCTCGAACAGGTTGTCCGCCGTGGCGTACCAGGCCTTTTCGGGCAGCGACAGGTCGACGTGGAACTCGCGCGACTGCGCATGCTTGTAGAAATAGGTCTTGCGGATCACGTCGGTCATGCGCGCCTCGATGACCTCGAGCCCGTTGTCCTCGAGGTAGCGCTCGATCTCGTGGTTGGCGCCGAGATGGAAATTGAGCAGGTACTCGCCCACGATGAGAACGGTCGGATGCGGGTTCGAGCGGTCGTACGGAACGGCGTCCATGATCGCAAGCGCGCGTTTGAAGCCCGTCGCCTGGCCTCTCAGCCCGGAGCGCTCCATGCCCTCGATAACCTCATCGAGCGCGCGGTCGAACGCAGCGTCCGCCGCGCCCTTCTCGAGCTCGTAGGGACGGATGCGCCTAAGCATGGCCTCGAGGGCATCGATCATGGGAAGACCGTAGGCGATCTGGATGCTCGGGCCAAGGCCGAGCTTGAAGCCCGGATGCGCATTGTGGGCATCGACGTCGTCGTTGGTGAGCACCGGGACATAGTCGTATCCCGCGTCGTCGAGCGCGCGGCGCAGCAGGGGCATGTAGTGCGTCAGGCGGCAGTCGCCGATATACTTGCCAGTCACCACGGCGACGTCGTGCGGGTCGTACTTACCGCTCTCGAGTGCCGCGAGCGCCTCGCCGATCACGATTTGCGCGGGGAAGCAGATGTCGTTGTGCACATAGCGTTTGCCCAGGCGGATGGCATCCTCGCGCCCGATATCAAGGGCCTCGGCGCGCACGCCCTGATTGCGCATCGCCGCGGTCATGAGCCTGCAGAACGCATGGGAGGTGTTGGGGACCAGCGCGATCTTGTCGTGCCGGTCGCGCTTGGTGTACTTGACCTTATACGGGTCGTCGAGCGGATGGACCGCGTGCACCCGGGCGCCCTCGGCACGCTCCTCCGCGCGACGACGGTTGACCGACTCGATAAACGAACGCACGCGAATGCCCATGGGACCGGCGACGTCGCTCTCATCGAGCTTGATCATCATCGGAACCTTGGAGCCCATCTCGCCCATCATGCGCGCGATCTCGTCGGTGAGATACGCATCGTGGCCGCAGCCGAAGCTGCCCATCTGCACGAGCTCGAGCTCGGGCGTCGATGCGACGATGACCGCGCACGACAGCATGCGCGCATGGTAGTTGTTCACGATGTCGATGCGGCTGTTGGAAAGATCGACGTTGCAGACCCCCGGCACCGCATCGGGCGTCAGCACGGGGATGCCGCGCTCAGAGAAGAGCTTGGGCAGCCCGTGGTTGACCAGCGGGTCGTTGTGGTACGGGCGCGAAGCGATCACCACCGCGTAGCCGCCGTCCTCGTGCACGTTCTCGAGCACCTGCCTGCCGCGCAGCTGCAGCTGGTTCTCAAACGTCTCCTGCGCGCGGTCCGCCTGCTCGGTCGCCTTGGCAACCAGGTCGGCATCGATATCGAAGGTCTCCTTGCACCACGCCTTGAGCTGGCGGTTTCGGTCGCCCTCGTCGTACCAGTGGAACAGCGGCGTATCGAACGGAACGCCGAAACGCTCCTCCGGGTTATCGGAATTGCGCATCACGTAGGGGTATCCCTTTACGACGGCGCACATCCACTCGCTGGTAGAGGCGGTGTTTTCGGTGGGCACCGTCGTGATGATGGGCATGAAGATGCGGTCGACGCCGGCGTCGACGAGATTGCGGATGTGCCCGTGGACGAGCTTGGCCGGGAAGCACACGGTGTCGGATGTGACGTGCGCCAGACCGCGCTCGTACATCGCCTTGGTGCTGCGTCCCGAGACGCGCACCTTAAAGCCGAGCGTGCTGAAGAACGTCGACCAGAACGGCATGGTGTCCCAGAACTCGAGCACACGGGGAATGCCGATCGTGACATCGCGCCCCCCGCTGACGGGAACCGTGGGGTACGACTCGAACAGCAGCTTCTCGCGGTCGACAAAGAGATTGGGGGCAGCCGCGGTCCGGTCGCGCCCCGTGCCGGGTGCCTGTGCCTCGCAAGCACCCTGCGGACGCAGCTCCTCCGCCGCGGGAACCTCGCGCACGAGCTCATCCCATGAGATGGCGCCGCCGCGCGGGCAGCGATTGCCCGTGACGTAAAGCGAGCCGTCGCCAAATGCCACGACCGCGCGCTGGCAGCGGTTGTTGCACCGACGGCAGGTAACGCCGCCGAACTCGCGATGCTCGAAGCGCTCCACGGCATCGAGCCCGATAAACGACGTGCCGGCGTCGCCCTTGCGGCATTCCTCGCGCGCGAGCAGGGCGATACCGATAGCGCCCATCAGCCCCGGGTGGGGCGCACGCGTGACGGGTTTGCCCAGATACTGCTCGAATGCGCGCAGCACCGCGTCGTTTCGGAACGTGCCGCCCTGGACGACGACTTTGTCGCCCAGACGGTTGAGATTTGAAACGCGAATGACCTTGGTGAACACGTTCTCGATAATCGAACGGCAGAGACCGGCCATGATGTCGCCCGGACCCTTACCGCGCCGCTGCTCGGAAACGACGCTGCTGTTCATGAACACCGTGCAGCGGCTGCCGAGAACGGCGGGGGCTTTGGACGAAAATGCCTCGGTCGCGATATCCTCAACGGCTATTCCGAGGTTTTTGGCAAAACCCTCGAGGAACGAGCCGCAGCCCGCAGAGCACGCCTCGTTGACGACGATATCGGTCAGCACGCCGTGGTTGAGCCAGATGGCCTTCATATCCTGTCCGCCGATGTCGAGCACGAAGGTCGCATCGGGAACGCATGCGCACGCGGCGCGGGCGTGCGCGACCGTCTCGACCGTATGGTAGTCGGCGTGGAACGCGCGCGCGAAAAGCTCCTCGCCGTATCCCGTGGTGCCCACGGCATCGATCGCAAGCGTGACTCCCGCTGTCTCCCAGCGGTTCTTCAAGCTGACAAGACCCTGTTGGGCGACGTCGAGCGGTCTGCCGTTATTAGACGCGTAGAACGAATCGACAAGCTCACCCGCCTCATCGACCAGGGCGAACTTGGTCGTCGTGCTCCCCGAATCGATACCGAGCGCCACACGCACCGTCTCTCCGGGCGCATACGCATCCGGACCCTTTGCCGGCGTCTCTTTGCCATGGCGTGCCGTAAAATCCGCCTGCTCGGCAGGTGTGGCAAAAAAGGGCTGGGCAAGACGTCCCTCCCCGCTTGCGGGCGCGACCGTCTCGAGCTTATCCAGCCGGACAAAAGCGTCGGGAAGGTCGATCGGTTGGGACGATGCGAACATGTCGGTCAGCGACAGGGCGGCACCGCGCGCGACCATGATCTGCGGATCGCGCGGGACGATAACCTGATCGTCCGATAGATTCAGTTGCTCCCGGAACACGCGGACCAGTGTGGGGTTGTAGGCGAGCGTACCGCCCTCGAAGATTACCGGCGGCTCGATGTCGATACCCTGGGCCAGACCGCCGATCGTTTGGCGGGCGACCGCGTGAAGCGCCGAAAGCGCCAGGTCGGTGGTAGGAATGCCCTCGTTGAGCAGCGGCTGGATATCGGTCTTTGCGTACACGCCGCAGCGGCCCGAGACCTCGTGGACGGTCGTTCCCCGGCTTGCGAGCTGCTCGAACTCGCCCGATTCGGTGCCGACCCCCATGAGCTTTGCCATCTCGTCGATAAATGCACCGGTACCGCCTGCGCACGAGCCGTTCATGCGCATGTCGGCAACCTCGATGTCTCCCTTATCGTTGGTGCGGAAGAAGATCATCTTGGCGTCTTGGCCGCCCAGCTCGATGGCGCAGCGCGTCTGCGGATAGAACCTGCTGATCGCGAGCGCGTTGGCGACCACCTCCTGAACGTCCGAGGC
>DBEXMY010000085.1:0-2461 GCA_048168905.1 Collinsella sp.
TCCTCGGACATGTCGGAGCCTCCGCTGCGCACTACGTGCGGCGGGGGCTCCTCCGTCCTGCGGAAAGATTTGGAAAGTAACCCTGTGTCCGGCCTGCGATAACTAAGGGGTCGCTGCGTTTTACTTGGGTGCAGCAGCGCCGTGCTTGGGGGCTGAATTGCACTTTGCTGGTCTGGGCCCGTTTCCCGGAGAAAGCCTTTACTTGGTGCGGGCCTAATTTGTTTGTTGCCGACAAAAAACAGGGGCGTCCTCTTTGAGGACGCCCCTGTTATGGATTGCATACGGTTGCTGAAGCGATACTTTGCCTCGTCTTGCCCTAGGCCAAGAACTCCTTGGTGGTTGCCACGATGTTGGCGGCGTCCAGGCCGTACTTGTGCAGGAGCTCGGCACCCGGGCCAGACTCGCCGAACGTATCGTTGACGCCGATCTTCTTGAGGGGCGTCGGGCACTGCTCGCACAGGACGTCGGCAACGGCGCTGCCCAGGCCACCGATTACAGAATGCTCCTCGACGGTCACGACGTGGCCGGTCTTGGTGGCACTCTTGACGATCAGGTCGGCATCGATGGGCTTGATGGTGTGCATGTTGATGACCTCGGCGTCGATGCCCTCGGCAGCGAGCTGCTCGGCGGCCTCGAGAGCCTCGCCGACCATCAGGCCGCAGGCGATGATGGTGACGTCGGCGCCCTCGCGCATGACAATGCCCTTACCCAACTCGAAGTTGTAGGTCTCGGGGTCGTTGATAACCGGCGAGGCCAAACGAGCGAAGCGCATGTACACCGGACCGTCGCACTCGTAGGCGGCGCGCGTCACGGCGCGGGCCTCGACGTCGTCGGCAGGAACGATCACAGTCATGCCGGGGATGACGCGCATGAGGGCGATATCCTCGCAGCACTGGTGCGTGGCACCATCCTCGCCCACCGAGATACCGGCGTGCGTGGCACCAATCTTAACGTTGAGGTGCGGGTAGCCGATGGAGTTACGGACCTGCTCAAAAGCGCGGCCGGCTGCGAACATGGCAAAGGTGCTCGCGAAGGCAACGCGGCCGGTGGTCGCGATACCGGCGGCGACGCCCATCAGGTTGCTCTCGGCGATACCCACGTCGAAGAAGCGGTCGGGGCAGGCGGCCTTGAACTTGCCGGTCTGCGTGGCGGCGGCCAGGTCGGCGTCGAGGACCACAAAGTCATCGTGCTCGTTGGCGAGCTCGACGAGGGCCTCGCCGTAGCTTACGCGCGTGGCGATTTTTTTGACGTCTGCCATCCTAGAGCTCCTCTCCGGCGGCCGTGAGCTCTGCCTTGGCCTGCTCAAACTGTTCATCGTTGGGGGCCTTGCCGTGCCAACCAACCTGGTTCTCCATAAAGGACACGCCCTTGCCCTTCAGGGTCTCGGCGATAATGGCGGTCGGCTGCCCCTTGGTGGCGCGAGCCTCGGCAAAGGCGGCGCGGATCTGGTCGAAGTCGTTGCCGTCGGCGAGCTCCACCACGTGGAACTTGAACGCGCGGAACTTGTCGGCGAGCGGCATGGGGTCGTTGACCTCCTCGACGGGGCCGTCGATCTGCAGGCCGTTGTGGTCGACGATCACGCAGAGGTTATCGAGCTGCTGGTTGCCGGCAAACATGGCGGCCTCCCAGACCTGGCCCTCCTCGCTCTCGCCATCGCCCAGCAGGGCGTACGTGCGGTAAGTATCGCCCCAGTGCTTGGCGGCAACGGCCATACCCACGGCGGCGGAGATACCCTGGCCGAGCGAGCCGGTGGACATGTCGACGCCCGGGGTGTCGTTCATGTTGGGATGACCCTGCAGGTGGCTGCCGATATGGCGCAGCGTCTCGAGATCCTCCTTGGGGAAGAACCCACGCTCGGCGAGCACGGCGTACAGGCCCGGAGCGCAATGGCCCTTGGAGAGCACAAAACGGTCGCGATCGGCCTTGCGGGGATCGGCCGGGTCGACGTTCATTTCCTCAAAGTACAGATAGGTCATGATGTCGGCAGCGCCGAGCGAACCGCCCGGATGGCCGGACTTGGCAGCGTGCACGCCGGTGACGATGCCCTTCCTTACCTCGTTGGCAACCTTTTTGAGCTCTTCGCCGCTCATTGTGCCTTCCTTTCATCCTCATTAGACAAAATGCGCACGGCACCGAAGGTAATCCCCACACAGCCGCAATGCACGTACGTCATTCATTATGCTGGAAACTGATGGCTTTACCAGAGTTTTTATCATTATTTGAACAATTTAGCAGGCAGAACCGCTGATGAAACGGTTTATCAATGTGAACGTCTTTTGGATGGAACGCGATCGACCCTACGCGCTAATGTCCTTGAATCCCTCGCCGAAGGCTTCCGTAACGTCGGCAACCGTCACGATGGCATGAGGATCGCGCTCGCGCACGATCGTCTTGAGGGTATTGAGCTCTCGACGGCTCACGATGACCATAATCACTGGCTTCTCGGCACCCGAATACATGC
>DBEXMY010000086.1:0-3612 GCA_048168905.1 Collinsella sp.
AAGCTCACCGTGACAGGCGATGACTTTAGCTGGACCTATCAGCCCGAGTCCGATGAGCCCATTGTCGACGGCGAAGCTGCCGCAAAAGAGATTATCAGCCACAACGAAGCCTTTGTATGGCCTGTCCGCCTTGTGGAATCCTTAAGCGGCAAGACCAAAACAACCGCTACCTCCAACGAAGTCGATCTTGATCAAGACGTCGACCTGTCCATGCTCTCCGACACCTTTGACCAAAAGCAGTTTGAGAAGGATCTGGGCGCCGCCATCGACGAGTTTAACGAGGGCCGTTCGGGCACGTTCGAGGCAAATAGCTCCTATGACGAGCAGGCCGGCAAGTTTACCGTCGAGAAGGCGCGCTCCAACGAAAAACTCAACCGCGAGCATGTCATTAAATATGCCGAGCTCGAGCTTGCCTCGCTGGCCGAGACCGTAGATCTTTCCAAGCTCGGCAACGATGCCTATGAGCCGCTCAATGGAACGCTGACCGATGATCAGATTCAGGCCGCATGCGATGCCTCCAACAACTTCCTGGGCGTCAACGTGACCCTCAAGCTCAACGGCGAGGATGCTGGCAAGGTTGATGGCAGCTCCGTATTGCAGTGGATCAGCTTTGCCGATCCGGCCAACCCAACGCTCGATACGACGCAGATCAGCAGCTGGGCAGCCGAGCTCGCTAACGGCTTTAATACCGTGGGCTCCACTCGCTGGTGGACGCGCGCCGATGGCAAGCAGTGCGCCGTCGAAGGCGGCGACTTTGGTTGGTCCATCGACAGCAGCTCGCTCGCCAAGCAGGTCGAGGACGCCATTAACAACAAGCAGACCGGCGAAATCGAGATCAAGTACTCCCAGAAGGCCGACACCTTTACCGCAAAGGGAGAGCCCGACTGGAAGGCGTATATCGACGTCGACTTGTCCGAACAGCACGCGCGCTACTATGACGAGAGCGGAAATATCGTTTGGGAGGCCAACTTTATCTCTGGCAAGCCGGGCGAGGACGCCACGCCCGAGGGCGTCTGGCAGATCAACAGCAACGACGGCGGCAGCACCCTGATCGGAGCCAAGGACCCCGAGACCGGCAAGCCCAAATACGAGAGTCCGGTGAGCTACTGGATGCCGTTTGAGGGCAACATGATCGGCTTCCATGATGCCACCTGGCAAAACGACAAGAGCTTCGATAACGCCGAGTCGTACAAATGGTGCGGCAGCCACGGCTGCATCAACCTGCGCCTGGCAGACGCCAAGGCACTTCACGACTGCATCAAAGTCGGCCTGTGCGTGGTTGTCCACTCGTAGTGCAACGCGCACATTCATACAACGTGGAACCGCTGCGACCAATCTAACAGTTCCGAAAGAAACCGTCCTATGCGCCCGCCCCAACCGGTGGGCGCATATAATTATCGAGGTTCTTTCTATAAAGGAGACGCTATGCCGAATGTCCCCACGATCACCCCGGGCCCGGATGATACCGAGAACACGCCCGAAGGTGCCACCGAAACGATTCCTCTGATTACAAACGTATATGCCGACAAGCAGAGCGGACGCGCGAACGATACGGCCGAGATTTCCGATGAAGAGGCATATGCCAAGCTCAAGGCAAAACGCGCCGAACGTCGACGCAAAAAGCTGATTCGACGCGGTATTGCCGCCGGCGTCGTAGGTGCCATCGCGCTCATTGCCATTGTCGCAACCCTGGTTATCAATGCGCAGCCACAAGGCGCTAGCGGGCCTGTGACCGACATGGTGACCGAGGGCACGTTTACCACAACGGTCGAGGCGAAAGGCCAGCTCAAACCCATTTCGTCCTCAGTGGTCTCCCCTTCTGTCGACGGCACGGTCGATTCTATCAACGTGCAGGCAGGCCAATCCGTCAACGAGGGCGACGTGCTTATGACCATTAAAAACGACGAGCTCGATCGCAACGTTGCCGAGGCGCAGCGTGCAGTTGCTGCCGCTCAAGAAGACCTCGCCAACGCGCAGAAAGCCGCAGCTGCCGCGCAGGCCACCCCAACGACGGACGTCGAGGGAGCTTCCGCAGCGGCGGCAGGCGCCCCCGCTGCGTCCGGCGACACGAACGCCGTATCGGCCGCGCAGCGCAGCCTCGCTTCGGCCCAGGCAAACCTCGATCAGGCGAACGCCAAGGCCGCCAGCCGTACGGTCACGGCCCCGAGCTCGGGCAGCATCGTGGAGCTCAACGCCAAGGTGGGCGCCACGGTAACAGGCGGCATGATCATGGGCGAAAGCGATACGAGCGGTGGCAAGCAGTGCATGCAGATCGCCGACCTATCCAAGATGAAGGTGACCGTGCAGGTGGGCGAAAAGGACATCGCCAAAATCGCCGTTGGGCAGAGCGCCAACGTCATGTATCCCGCGTTTCCCGATATCGTGAGCCAGGGCACCGTCACGGCTATCGCGTCGGTGGCAAACTCCGACGCCGCTAACGGTGGCGGCGGCAGCGTAACTTTTAACGTCGACATCCTCATCGAGTCGCCCGACGCGCGCCTGAAGCCGGGCATGACGGCCGAGGTATCGGTGGTGACCGAGCAGCTCGACGACGTGGTGATGGTGCCGACGATGGCGCTCATGACCGAAGACGGTGAACACTATTACGTCAACGTAGCGACTGATGAAGAGGGCAAGCAAACCCGTCGCGTGAAGGTGACCGTCGTGACGCAAAACGACAACGAAGCCGTAGTCGGCAAGACACAGGTCAAGCGCGACGACCAGGGCAACGAGATCAACCCCAACGTGCCGGTTACCAAGCTGCGCGATGGCGACACCCTCGTCATGGACACCGGAGCTGACGCAACAGCTGACGGCGGCCACAAAGCGGATTCGGGCAGTATGTCTGACGATGAGGGCATGTAATGCGTCCCGTTATCGACATCCGCAAGGTGCACCGCATCTTTGAGAGCGAGGCGGGGTGCGCCCACATCCTGCACAACGTGAGCCTGGCGGTAAATCCCGGCGAATTCGTCGCCATCACTGGCCCATCGGGCTCGGGCAAATCAACGCTCATGAACATCCTAGGCTGCCTGGATAAGCCAACGGCAGGCGACTACTACCTGCAAGGGCTCAACGTGGCCGAGCTCGATGATGACGAGCTCACCGAAGTTCGCGCCCTGAGCATTGGCTTTGTCTTTCAGAGTTTCAACCTGCTGCCGCGCCTGTCGGTTATCGAAAACGTCATGCTGCCGCTGGCCTACACCAATGTGCCCCGTAGCCAGCGCGAAATGCGCGCCGTGCACGCGCTGCAGGCCGTCACGCTGCCCGTCGACCACTGGGACCACCGCATATCCGAGCTCTCGGGCGGCCAGATGCAGCGTGTCGCCATCGCGCGCGCCCTCGTCAATGACCCGCCCATCATCCTGGCCGATGAGCCAACGGGAAACCTAGACTCCGCCACTGGAGCGCTTGTGATGGAGACCTTCCATAAGCTCCAGAAGCGCGGCAAAACCATCGTGCTTATCACACACGACCCCGGCATCGCCGCCGAGGCCGACCGTGCCGTGACCATCCGCGACGGTCGCATTCACGACGGCGCGTATATTCCACATGCACCGCGGACCCTGCGCAGCGCCGTAGATAGCCTGCCCATGATTCCCGCCTCCGCCA
>DBEXMY010000087.1:0-8300 GCA_048168905.1 Collinsella sp.
GGCGTGCGCCATCACGTAGCTGGCGAACAGGCGCAGGCCTTCGGGCAGATGCGCCGCAAGTGGATAAAACTCTTCGGCAGAATACGGGGAAGGCAAGTGCAGCAGGACGCTTGCGGCCGAGGCGAACAGGATATGCGTGGCGTGGACGGCGGGCGATTCCTCGTCGGTCGGTGTATCGAGGATGCCCGCAAGGCAACGGCGGGCGTCGGCGATACGGTTGAGCGACAGGCTGGCGTATCCGCAGATAAAGCATGCGGAATAGCGCAGTGCGGGATCGGTGGCGTCAAGATGGGGGCGCGCCGTCTTGGCAGCGAGGGCGGCCTGTCCGCGAAAGTACAGCGCTTCTGCCGTGGCAATGGCGCGCGAATTGGGGTCGGAAATGCCTGCAACCGCAGCGTCAATCTGCCCCGGCACAAAGGCGGTGCACATCAACGGCATGGGAACGCATGGGTAGCCATCGCAGTCCATCTTCCATCTCCCAACAGCTGGCAACAATAGCAGCAATTGTACTCCTGTTGCTCGGGGCCCCTTTCGTTTTACTGTTCGGTTAACGCTGTAGATCGTTTTGGAAGGCTTACGAGCATGGTGGTCCCGTTCTCGGAACTTGCTTTGACCTCTGCCGTGCCACCGTGAAGAGCTGCAATCTCCCAAACGAGCGCTAGTCCGAGTCCTGCGCCGCCGTATGCCCTGCTGCGGGATTTATCCAGGCGAAAGAATGGTTGGAAGATACTCTCACGGTACTGCTTGGGTATTCCCGGGCCCTGGTCCTCGACTCGCAGGAACACGTGGCTGTCGCTTCCGCTGATGGAGACGTTGACAGTCGAGCCGGAGCGGCTGTAACGGATGGCGTTTTCGGCCAGGTTGAACAGCAACCGATAGAGGAGCGTGTCGCTCCCGATTACTAAAGCGTCTCCAGCACAGTTGAGGGCTATGCTCCTATTTTCGGCAAGTGGCGCAAGGTCAGTGAGGACCTCTTCGGACAAGGGACCGAGTTCAACATCGTCCTCGCAAGGAACGCTGTGGAGCTCACTCATCTCGAGCAATACCTTGGTCATCCGCGACATGCGCTCGGTTTGTTCTTGTAGCAGGCCGAGCAGCTCGGCTGTTTCGGGTTGCAAACCGGAGTGCTCGGAGATGAATAGTTCAATCTGTGCTTGCATAAGGGCGAGCGGGGTGCGCAGCTCGTGTGCGGCGTTGCCGGTAAACTGACGCTGTGCAGAGAACCCTTCGCCAAGACGGGCGATCATGTCGTTGAAAGAGGCGCTGCATCGTTGTAGCTCGGTGGGCACATCTTCACTGAGCCTGATTTCGCTTAGGTTGTCAGGCTGCACGCGCTCAACCTGGGCTGCAAAAGCCCGTAGCGGTTTAAGTGCACGGCCGCTCACAAAGTATGCCAGCACACCGCCAAGGAGTGTGACTCCAGCCGTGATGAACCAGGTTGTCGTGCCAAAAGACTCTTGTGCGTCGTTTACGACGATCGTGACCTTGTCATCGGGGGTTGCTTTCGTTGGGTCGAACGCCTGGGGCGAATCTTCGCCGGTTGCGTTAAAGGCCGAGATGTCACTGCCGATGGCATCCATGTAGCGCATGCCCGTATAGCCGACCAGGCAGTTCGTCAGCACGCATACCGCACACGTGAGCAGTGCCGTCATAATCGTTATGCGCCATTGCAGCGAAAGCCCTTTCATTCTCCATCCTCCATAACGTAGCCCTCTCCAATCCGATTGCGAATCGGGTCGTATTCCAAAGCGCTACGTAGCTTTTTGCGGAGTGACGAGATATGAACGCGGGTTGCGTTGCTAAAGCTGTTCACGCTGCTATCCCAAACGTGCTCGATAAGCTCCTCTTGGCTTACCGGTCGCCCCTGATTAAGCATCAGGTATTCCAAGATTCCCGTTTCCTTGCGCGTAAGAGATAAAGCCTCGCTGTCCACGGAAGCGATGCGCGCCTTGGTGTCAAAGCGGAGCTTTCCACAGGTTAATACTATGTCGCTTTGTGCGAAGCGCCTGAGGGTAAGGCTGCGGATCCTTGCCGCAAGCTCGTCCAGATGAAACGGCTTGGTAAGGTAATCGTTGGCGCCGGCATCGAGTCCGGCGACTTTATCGGATACTTCGCCGCGTGCGGACAGAATCAGTACCTTGGTCTCGCAGTCAGTTTTCCTAAGTTCCCTGAGCACGGTCATGCCATCGATACGGGGAAGGTTGAGGTCGAGTACCACGAGGTCAAAGACTTCGACGCCCAGCAGGTCGAGCGCCTCCTGTCCGTCGTGACAGCAGTCGACGCTGTACGCCAAGTTTCGCAAGCTGCGTGCGATTGCATCGCACAGTGCTCGCTCGTCTTCGACGATCAAAATACGCATAACAGTCTCCTTGCACATTCCAAATCGCGCTTAACACGGATTTTATAGTCGATATGGTCCAATGGTCGCGTAACGAAAGGAGTGGTCGTGTTGTTCAAAGCGGTAAAACCCGTGGTACAGGTCGCTTTGTTGATCGTCGGAATTACCATGGTGTGCTTTGGTGTTATGCGTGGCGAGGCGGATGCCGTGCTGGCCAAAGCGATTAGGCTGTGCTTGGAGTGTATCGGAATTGGATAAAAGAGAAAACACTGCGTCGCATGTTTTGGTCCGATTTCGCGGATTCATTCAGGCGGCGGCGACGCTGGTCACCAATATTCACCTGCCAAACTTTGCCAAAGGCGGCATCTATCAGGGCGCGGGAAAAACAGTCTGCGTACCTGGACTTAATTGCTATTCGTGCCCCGCGGCATCGGGTGCGTGCCCCATCGGGTCGTTCCAGTCGGTGGTAGGTTCATCCAAGTTCAACTTTTCTTACTATGTTACCGGTACGCTCATTTTGCTCGGCGTGCTGCTGGGACGCTTTGTATGCGGCTTTCTGTGCCCGTTTGGCTGGCTGCAGGAACTGCTTCACAAGATTCCCGGCAAAAAGCTTTCGACAAAAAAGCTCAAGGCGCTTACGTATATCAAATACTTCGTGCTGCTGTTTGCTGTGGTATTGCTGCCTGTGCTGGTGGTCAACGACCTGGGGATGGGAGATCCGTTCTTTTGCAAGTACATCTGTCCGCAGGGTGTGCTCGAGGGCGCCATTCCGCTGGCCATCGCCAACGCCGGCATTCGATCTGCGCTGGGGCAGCTCTTTACCTGGAAACTTGCCGTTCTCATTGCCGTGGTGGTGCTGAGCGTTTTGTTCTATCGCCCCTTCTGCAAATGGATTTGCCCTCTCGGCGCATTCTATGCGCTCATGAATAAGGTATCCCTGCTGGGTATCCGGGTCGATGCATGCAAATGCGTCTCGTGCGGCAAGTGCTCAAAGGTTTGTCAGATGGACGTTGATGTGGTCCGCGCGCCCAATCATGCCGAATGTATCCGGTGCGGAAAGTGCATCGGGGCCTGTCCTGTCGACGCCATCAGCTATCGCTATGGCCTGGATGTGTCAGCGGAAAAGCTTCCCTTGACCGCCGATAAAAAGTAAACAAGCTTCGACAAAACGGAGGAATGACTATGAAGCTTTCTAAGATTGCGGCCCTGTTTATGGTGCCGGTATTGGCCTTGTGCCTTGTGGCATGTTCGGCGCCCGGTGGCAATGTGAGCGAATCTGCGAGCTCCGATCCTAAGATCGCAGAACTCACTGCGCAGAAGCCGGCCAATGCCGACGAGGCCGCCGAGCTGTATGCAAAACTCATGCAGAAGGAGAACGAGATCTTTTCGAGTGATAACGCGCTGTGGGAAAAGGTATTCAATGCGGCAAATAAAGACTCGGCAATGATTGAGGACGGCAGCAATTACGGCGATTTCCTGCTCAAGACCATCGACGGTGCCAAGGATGAGTTCACGGCGGATGAGCTTAAGACGCTCAAGGCCGGTGCACAGCAGATCAAGGAGATCGAGGACAAGCTCGAGAGCTTGGAGAAGGAGTTCCCCGGCTGTGGAAGCACGCCGAGCGCAGGCGAGAGCGTCGACGCTTCGACCGCTGGCATGACGGCCGGTGCCAATGCTTCGAGCGAGGCGACGAAGTTCCCCAGCTTTACGGGCAAGGACCTGGATGGCAACGACGTGAGCAGCGACGAGCTGTTCTCTAAAAACAAGGTCACCGTCATGAACTTCTGGTTCACCACTTGCAAGCCGTGCGTGGGCGAGCTGGGCGATCTTGAGAAACTGAATCAGGAGCTTGCCAAGAAGGGCGGCCAGGTCGTGGGTGTCAATTCCTTTACGCTCGATGGTAACAAGGGCGAGATTGCAGATGCCAAGGACGTGCTGAGCAAGAAGGGCGTGACATATAAGAACATCTGGTTCAAGTCGGATAGCGAGGCCGGTAAGTTCACGTCAAATTTGTTCTCGTTCCCGACAACGTATGTCATCGATCAGAATGGCAACATCGTAGGGGATCCAATCGTGGGAGCCATCAGCTCCGCCGAGCAGCGCGCAGCACTCAACAAACTTATCGACCAGGCGATTGCGAATAGCGAGCAGTAAAAAACACGTAAAGCATCGCGAGGATCGTGTGTCGCTGTGCGGAGTAGTCCGCTGCCTTTCAAGATAATCTCCACCATATAGAGGCCCCACTTGGGGCCTCTTTTTTGGACGCCGTCCCGTTCGTTTTTTGATGCGGTTCGTTGCATTCCTCACTGGTGTCGGTGAAAAATGGGGATAGAGTAGGACAAACGCGTCGAATACGAACGGCGGGGGAGAGCGGGCAGGGTGCCTGCGCAGAGAGGTTGCCGTCCATGCTGGAGCTCAAAGGTATTTGCAAAAGGTACGTTACGCAGTCGTTTACGCAGGTGGCGCTCGACAACGTAAGCCTGTCTTTTCGCGATAACGAGTTCGTGGCCATTCTGGGTCCCTCAGGCTCGGGCAAAACTACGATGCTCAACGTTGTCGGCGGACTCGACCACTTTGACTCGGGCGACCTGCTGATCGACGGTATTTCGACCAAGGACTTTCACGATCGCGATTGGGATGCCTACCGCAACAACCGCATCGGCTTTGTGTTCCAGAGCTATAACCTCATTCCGCATCAGACCATTTTGGAAAACGTTGAGCTGGCGCTGACGCTCACGGGCGTGGGGCATGCCGAGCGCCGCCAGCGTGCGCGCGAGGCGTTGGAGAAAGTTGGCCTGGGCGAGCACGTTAACAAGCGCCCGAGCCAGCTTTCGGGCGGGCAGATGCAGCGCGTGGCCATCGCCCGCGCCCTGATTAATGATCCCGAGATTGTGCTGGCAGACGAGCCGACCGGCGCTTTGGATTCAACGACATCCGTACAGGTCATGGACCTGCTCAAGGACGTGGCGCGCGACCGCCTAGTCATCATGGTCACGCACAATCCCGAGCTGGCGTACCAATATGCCACGCGCATCGTCAATCTGGCGGACGGCAAGATCACCGACGATTCCGATCCCTTCGATGCTGCCAAGGTCGCGCGTCGCGAGGCAAAGCCTACGCGCAAAACCTCGATGAGCTTTGTGACGGCGTTGGGGCTTTCTGCCCGAAACCTCATGACCAAGAAGGGCCGCACGGCCATGACGGCCTTTGCGGGCTCGATTGGCATTATCGGTATCGCGGCGATTCTGGCGCTGTCCAACGGCGTAAACGGCTACATCAAAAAGGTCGAGGAGGATACGCTCTCGAGCTACCCGCTCACCATCTCCAAGCAGGATTACGACCTGTCGTCCATGATGGGCGGACAGGGGGCTGCGGATGATGACTCGCCTGAAAACGTGGATTCATCCGACGACAGTGCCGGCGGCAAGGCTAAAGGAACCGATAAGATTCCTGTGGTCACGGCCGTAAAGGATATGTTTGCGAGCGTTAAGTCCAACGACATGACGAGCTTTAAGGCATGGCTCGATGCCGGTGGCGACGGCATCGATAAAGAGGTCAACGCCATTCAGTACGGCTACGGTGTATCGCCGGTTGTCTATCGTGCCGGCAAGGGCGATGAGAAGCCTGTCCGGCTGGTGCCCAACGCCATGACCGAGGCCATGAGCGGAGGCGCGAGCTCGGCGGCAACGGTGAGCATGGAATCCATGGGAACCTCGGTCTTTAACGAGATGATCGACGACCAGAGCCTGCTCGACAGTCAGTACGATGTCGTCGCCGGTCATTGGCCCACGTCCGCCAACGAAGCCGTAATGGTGCTCTCGAGTCGTGGCACGGTGGGTGACTACACGCTCTACAGCATCGGCGCGCTGGATATCAATGAGCTCAACGATCTGGTAAACAGCGCTATGACGGCTGACGGTGGGGTCGAAACGCCCGAGACCGGCACCGAATTTACCTACGACGATGCGCTGTCCACGACGTTTAAGGTGCTGTCGCCGGCCGATGCCTATCGCAAAAACGAAGAGACCGGCATGTGGACTGACATGTCTGACGATGCCGACTTTATGACGGCCAAGGTTGCCGACGGTATCGACGTGCACATTGTGGGTGTGGTGCGACCTAACGAGACCGCCAACGCGAGCGCGTTGTCTCCGGGTATTGCCTATACGCATGCACTGACTCGCCAGCTTATGGAGCGCGCCGCCGATTCGCAGATTGTGCAGGAGCAACTCGCCCACCCCGAGACGGATGTCTTTACGGGCAAAACCTTCGACGAACTGCAAGGCGAGGCCAAGCAAGGCGTGGATCTGGGCAGCATGTTCAGTGTGGACGAGGCAGCGCTCAAGAGCGCGTTTTCGTTCGATACATCTGCGCTCTCGGGTGCGGCCGGCGACGGCATTGATCTTTCGGGCGTCGATCTGTCGGGCCTGGATATTGATCTTTCGGGCGTTGGCAAGGACATCGACTTTGGTGACATCATGGCCAAAGCGCCGGCTCCAGATTTCTCGGGCATCTTTGACGGCCTGGAACTCACGCCCGAGCAAATGCAGCAGGTGGGAACGCTAGCCAACCAGCTGTTTGAGAGCTTTTTGCAGTCTGATCAGTTTAGGGCGCTGTCACCCGATGATCTTAAGGACGCGTCAAAGCTTGCTGCCGCATTCTCGGCGTATCTTGAGAGTGATACGGCAGCCCAGCAAATCCTGGCCCAGCTCAAAGCGCTCGGCGGCGATGCCCTGGCCGAGCGCCTGCAGCAGGCGATGACCGACTATGTGCAAAAGCAGCTGGCTCCGTATCTGCAGCAGGCTATGGATCAGGTGATGAAGTCGATCAGCGATCAGATTGCGGCGACGGTGTCAGCTCAGCTCAGGGCAGGCGCAGCAGGGCTCATGGGCCAGATGGCGACGCAGATGTCGTCGAGTTTTGCTAACCTGGCGAGCGCCATGCGCGTGGATGCGAGTGCCTTTGCTCATGCCATCCATTTCAACATGGACGCCGAGGACCTGAGCTCGCTCATGATGAGCTATGCGAAGGCGTCGAAGCTTACCTACGACAACAATCTGACCATACTGGGCTATGCGGACGAGGCCGATCCCATCTCGGTCAAGATTTTCCCGCGCGACTTTGAGGCCAAGGAGCGCGTACTCGATCACATCGATGCGTACAACAAGCAGGTCAAAGCCGCTGGCCACGATGATCGGGCAATTTCGTACACAGACTACATGGGCATCATCATGGGTTCGGTGACCGACATCGTGAATACCATCAGCTTGGTGCTCATCGCATTCGTGAGTATCAGCCTGGTGGTGAGCTCCATCATGATCGGCATCATCACCTACATCAGCGTGCTGGAACGCAAAAAGGAGATTGGCATCCTGCGTGCGATCGGCGCGTCGAAGCGTAACGTGGCCAACGTATTCAATGCCGAGACCTTTATCGAGGGCCTCATTGCCGGCGTCTTTGCCATTGTCGTCGTGGTGGCCGTGAGCTTCCCAGTTAATACCTGGGCGCTTGCTGCCAAACAAGTACCCAACCTGATGAGCCTGCCCGTGCAGGATGCGCTGGTACTCATTGCAATTTCGGTGCTGTTGACGGTCGTTGCCGGCCTGCTGCCTGCTCGCAGCGCATCCAAGAAGGACCCCGTCGAAGCCCTACGCTCCGAATAATGTGACAAAGGGACAGCCCCTTTGTCACATTGAGACCCTTGCGAAATCGGGGTCTAATTACCGTTCGGCAGGTTAAGAACTCCCTCTCCCCGCTTAATGCTTGACGAAGAGTCCTCTGGTTTATATACCTATCGGTAGGCATATAGGATGTATTGCCGATAGAAATGGAGCAACCATGACTCTCACCACACCAGCCAAAAAAGATTGTCTCCGTGAAAGCGGCGCATTTGCTTGGGTCGTCGTTATTGCGCTCGGCTTAATGACCGCCGGAACAACTGGCACATATAGCATTATTGCCG
>DBEXMY010000088.1:0-5811 GCA_048168905.1 Collinsella sp.
GGCGACTTTAAGCTCGACCAGACGCCCATCGACGGCGTTACGCCCGACTATGCCGCTATCAGCCGCTTTGCCAAGCAGGGCATCGACCTACTGCTTTCCGACTCCACCAATGCCACGGTTCCCGGCTTTACCAAGTCAGAGGCCGAGGTTGGTCCCAACCTGCTGCACGCCATCAAGAACGCCCCGGGTCGCGTGTTCGTCGCGTCGTTCTCGAGCCACATCCATCGTTTGCAGCAGATCTGCGATGCCGCCCGCAAGTGCGGCCGTAAGGTCGTTGTGACCGGTCGCTCCATGCTCACTAACACCCGCGTGGCGCGCGAGCTTGGCTACCTCAACATCGACGACGCCGATATCATCGATGCCTTTGACATTGATAACCTGCCTGACGACAAGATTGTCGTCATGTGCACCGGTTCGCAGGGCGAGCCGCTGTCGGCCCTGTCCCGTATGGCCAACGGCGAGCACAAGACGCTTTCCATCCACGAGGGCGATACCGTTATCCTCTCGGCAACTCCCGTTCCCGGCAACGAGAAAGCCGTTCAGCAGGTCGTCAACAGCTTGGCCAAGCTCGGCTGCGACGTGTGGGATAAGAACCGTGCTCTTGTCCACGTCTCGGGCCACGGCAGCCAGGAGGAGCTTAAGCTCCTGATGGCCATGGCCAAGCCCACGTACTTTATGCCGGTTCACGGTGAGGCCGTGCATCTGCGCGCCCATGCTCAGCTGGCCCGCAAGATGGGCATCAAGGATGATCACATCTTTATCCTCGATAACGGCGACACGCTCGAGATGCGCGGTGGTATCGTCAAGCGTGGTACGCCCGTCGAGTCCGGCGTCGTCTACGTCGACGGCCTGCGTATCGGCGATACCGACCCCATCGTCCTGCGCGATCGCCAGAAGCTCGCCAATGACGGTATGGTCACGGCCGTCGCCATCGTCTCGCTCAAGCACAAGAAGATTGAGGCCATCGAGTTCTCGGGCCGCGGCGTCTCGTTTGCCATCGACGACCAGTTCTCCGAGGATGCCTCCGCGTCTATTATGAAGACGATTGAGAAGGGCAAGTTCAGCTTTACGAGCAGCGGTTCCGATGCCATTCGCAAGGCCGTGCGCGACTCGCTCTCTAACTTTATCTGGAGTCGTACGCGCACTCGTCCGATGATCATCCCGGTCGTCATGGAGGTTTAGTTTGGCGCGCGGATCTGCACAAAACGCCAAAGGCAATAAAGCCAACAACCAACCGGCATCTGCTAAGGGTGCCGGTTCCCATCTTCGTGCCAATAAGGGCCACGAGACCGACTTCGACGATTTTGAGCCCCTGGTCGAGCCCTCGGCCAACCGCGATATCGCCGGCGTGGTCATCGCCGTTTTGGCGATTGCGTCCTTCATTGCCGTGATTTCGCCGGCGACTGCACCCGTTACGGCTGCGGTTGCCGGTTTCTACCACCTGGGCTTTGGTCTGGGCGCCTACGTGCTGCCGATCGTTATTTTGCTGTTTGCCGCCACGCTCTTTTTAGGCGAGGACTCGCCGCTCAACGTGCGCTCTGTTGCGGGCGGAGCCGTGGTCTTTATCGCCGTCGTCTCCATTCTTTCGCTGATGGTGCCGGGTACGAGTGTCTCGTGTGACCTTATGTTCACGCCGCAAAATTTGTCCGCCTCGGGTGGCTACATCGGTGCGTTTATTGCGAGTGCGCTGCAGAATGCCCTGGGTAAGCCTATCGCTATGGTAGTCCTGTTGGGCCTTGTCGTCGTGGGCTTGGTCATCATCGGCTTTTCGGTGGGTGGCGTGCTGCGCTCTGCTCGCGACCGTGCGGCCGATTTTGCCGAGCGCCGTCGTGCCGATGTCAACGCCAGCCCGTGGGGTGACGACGAAGCCCTGTCGGTGCCCGGCGTTGCCCGTCCGCACCTGAGCATTCTTCGTCAAAAGGGCTCCGCTGCTGCCGTGACCACGGTCATGGGCAACGATGTGGACCCGGTTTTGGACGATGACGACGAGGACGAGAATCCGTTTGTCGACGTGTCCGAGTCGGTTGAGGTTGAGCGCGCTAAGACGACGCTGCTGCCGCGCCGCCATGCCAAGAAGGGCAAGGCTGCGCCTAAGCTCAATACGAGTGAGCCCGACCCGTCTTGGTCCGATAGCGAGATTGAGCTCACTGAGGGCGATGACGAGGACGACGAGGCGCCGATTGAGACCGCAAAGACAACTTTGCTGCCGAGTCGCCATGCCAAGCGCGAACAGGTAACCGGCCAGCTTTCGATGGAAGACGACCCCGATAAGATTGACGAGTCCGAGCCGCCGTTTGCCGTGAATCCTGTCTCGGCAGCACCTCAGATTCCCGACTTCTTGAAGCATCCCAAGGTTGCCGATGCGCCTGCCTCGAGTGCTGTCGGATCGGCTGCGGCTAGGGATGGGGGAGCGGACGGCGGCGCCGCAGATAACGAGGGCGAAGAAGAGGATGGCCTTAAGCTTCCGCCACTCGAGATCCTGCATGCCAACCCGCAGTCGGCGTCCTCCGCGTCTTCTGACAAGGAGCTGGAACAGACTGCCGAGTCGCTTCAGTCCACGTTGCTTGAGTTTGGCCGCAGTGCCCGCGTGGTCGGCTGGATCGCCGGCCCCACGGTGACGACCTTTAAGCTGCAACCTGGCGAGGGCGAGCGCGTGAGCAAGATCTCGAGCCTCGAGGACGATATCGCGCTTTCGCTCGCTGCCCAGTCGGTGCGTATCTTTGCCCCGATCCCCGGCACCTCGCTCGTGGGCATCGAGATCCCCAATCGCAAGCGCCAGAACGTCAACCTGGGCGACGTGCTGCCCTATGTGAAGGGCGGTCCGCTCGAGCTCGCAATTGGGCGCGATGCCGAGGGCACGCCGGTCGTCGCCGACCTTGCCAAGATGCCCCACCTGCTGATCGCCGGTACCACTGGTTCCGGTAAGTCGGTGATGATCAACTCCATCATCACGACCCTGCTCATGCGCGCGCTTCCCGAGGACGTTCGCTTGATCATGGTCGACCCCAAGCGCGTCGAGCTTGCGGGCTATAACGGCCTGCCGCATCTTTATGTACCGGTCGGTACCGAACCCAAGCAGGCCGCGAGCGCTCTGCAATGGGCCGTGTCCGAGATGGAGCGTCGCCTGAAGGTCTTCGAGCGCCTTAACGTGCGTAAGATCTCGACCTACAACGAAAAGCAGGCCGCCGGCGAGTTTGAGCATTACGACAACCCGCCGCAAAAGATGCCCTACCTGGTCATCATTATTGACGAGCTTTCGGACCTGATGATGGTTGCCGGCAAGGACGTCGAGGCGTCGATTGTGCGTATCGCCCAGCTGGGCCGTGCCGCCGGTATTCATCTTATCGTGGCCACGCAGCGCCCCAGCTCCAACGTGGTGACGGGCCTTATCAAGGCCAACATCACCAACCGCATCGCCTTTAACGTCGCCACGGGTATCGACTCGCGCGTCATCATCGACCAGATGGGTGCCGAAAAGCTTACCGGTTTGGGCGACATGCTGTTCTCCAAGGTCGACTGGGGCAAGCCTCGCCGTATTCAGGGATGCTTTGTTTCTGATGATGAGATCAACGAGATTGTCGAGTTCGTCAAGTCGCAGAGCGAGCCCGACTACCACGAGGAGATTCTGTCTGCCGTGGCGCCCGCTTCCATGTCCATGGCGGGTGGCGGCGGTATTGTCCGCACCGGAGTCGCCGAGCCGCAAGACGATGATCCGCTCATTTGGGAAGCCGCCCATATTGTGGTGGAATCGCAGCTTGGTTCCACATCTGGCCTGCAACGTCGTCTGAAGGTTGGCTATGCGCGTGCCGGGCGTATTATGGACATGCTGGAAGAAAAGGGTGTCGTCGGCCCGCCCGACGGTTCCAAGCCGCGCGAGGTCCTGTTGGACGAGGAGGGGCTTGCCGCGCTGGAATCTGTCGACGCCGAGATGGCACGTGAAGATCGTGAGTTTGGAGGATTCTGATGGCTGCACGCTTTGGTGACATGCTGCTCGAGCAGCGTCGCCGAATGGGCCTTTCCATTCAGCAGGTCGCCAACACCATCAAAATCAGGCCGCAGATCATCGAGTTTTTCGAGACCGGTAACTTTGCCTCGATGCCGCCGCGCGGCTATGCGCAGGGCATGATTTCGAGCTATGCTCGCTTTTTGGGCCTCAATCCGCGCGAGGTCGTCAATGCCTACTTTGACGACCTGATGGCATACGAACGCGAGACGTCCCAGCAGGGCGGTCGTTTTCAGGACGCCGCCGGCTACGTCAATTCGCGTTCCTCGGTCGATAACGGGCGCTTCCTGATGGTTCAGGGCGGTTGTTCGACCCGCTATGGACAGCGTCCTCAGCAGGCCGGTTATATTACCGAGACGGGTTCGGGCGAGGAGATTCGCTCACAGCGTGACCGGTTCCGCAGTACGCCGATGCCCGAGGACCGTGCACTTCCCGCTGCCCGCGGCGTGGCGCGTGACCCTCGTGCCGGCTACGGCGACGGCGGCTATTCCGATCGCGGTTACCGTGGTGCCTCTATGGGACGCTCTCGCGGTGGCTATGCGGATGCCGATACCACGCAGGTGACGCCGCGTCTTCGCTCTCAATCACAGCCGTATGGCCAGCGCTCTTCGGCTTCGCGTTCGGGCCAGCGTGGCTATCAAGGCCGCGGTGAGCTTGCGCCCCGCTCGGGTCAGCGCAGCCTTCAGGGCCAGGGCGGCTATCGCGACCGTTCCGATAGCAATCGCGGTCGTATGCCTCAGGGAGGCGGCCGCAGCAGTTCCGGTCGTGGACGCGGCGGATCACGTACTCCTCAAAACAACGGGCTCGATCCGCGTATCGTCTACGCCGGCATCGGTGCCGTTGTGCTGCTGTTGATTGTGCTCATCGTGGTGCTTCTGCGTGGCTGCGCATCTTCGGCGCCCGAGACCACGCCCGAGACGCCCACTGCTACCAAGATGACGACCAAGAAGTCTTCTAAGAAGACCGAAACGGTCGACGAGGACGATGACACCGATGAGGCGACGGATGAGTCGACTGATTCGGACGCTACCAAGACGACGGCCAAGAAGGAAGAGAACGAGGTCACGAAGGTCAAAGTCTCCGTTGCCAAGGGAAAGACCGCGTGGATTGAGGTCAAGGTTGACGGCAAGTCGGTCTATGGCGCCCAGGCGACTGGCCCCTTTGAGCAGGAGTACACGCCCGAGTCTTCGATCGAGATCACCACGTCCAAGCCTTCCGATGTCACCGTTACCAAGAACGGTGAAAAGGTTCGTTACGATACCAAGACCTCGGGCGTGGCGCGTGTGACGATCACCGTTCCCAAGAAGGAGACGTCTGATTCCGAGAATGGTGAAAGTTCTGATGGTACCGACACCACCGATGGTACCGATACCACCGACGGTACCGATGCCCAGTCCACGGATGGCGCCGATACCGCAACTGACGGTCAGACACCCACCGATTCTACCGACAATTCGTACGATAGCTACTAGGCCGCTCGTACGCGAAAGGAAACATCATGGCTAAAGATTCCAGCTTCGACGTCGTGTCCGAGGTCAACATGCAAGAGGTCGATAACGCCTTTCAGCAGACCACGCGCGAGATTTCCCAGCGCTATGACCTTAAGGATTCCGGCGCCACGATCGAGCTTTCGAAGGGCGACAAGCTCTTTACGATCAACGCCCCGGCCGACTTTGTCTCCAAGCAGATTGTCGACGTGCTGAGCTCTAAGCTCATCAAGCGCGGCATCGACCTCAAGGCCGTCTCGTGGGATGCTCCGCAGGCGGCATCGGGCGGCACCGTGCGCGTGCTCGGCCATATCGTCGAGG
>DBEXMY010000089.1:0-10497 GCA_048168905.1 Collinsella sp.
GGTCGCCGAACTTGTTCATGAGGTACTCGAGCTGCATGAGCTCGTCCCAGGTGCCGCCGACGCCCATCAGGAACACGGCGTCGTAGCCCTCGTCGGCGACCTTGTCGGCGAGCGCGGTCATCTTCTTGCCGGTCTCGTAGAGCGCCTTGCCGTCCTCGAGATAGCCCTCCTGGTCGAAATGCATGATCTCGATCTTCTCGGTTTCCTTCATTTGTCTCTCCTTTCTGGGGTTGTTTCCACATCCCCCATGCCAACGGGCATCAAAACCCGCTTACATTCCGTAACACTCAGCCGCTTTGGCCTTAAGCGCATTGACTGACTCTTCGTAGCCCTCTGCCTTGACCTCCATTTGCTTGGAGACAGCATCGAGATACGGGTGAACGTCCCATGACTTCAGACGCTCGGCGATTATTGCCGCAATCGTCTGGAAGAACACGAGATTGGGAATTGCGCTGAGCAGCGGAGCCACCTGAGGCACCACAACCTCGTGAGCCCCACCCTTGGGATGGGCCGTGAGCAGCACCGTTTTTGTCGTAACGTTCGATAGCGCATCGGCGATATTCGCAAGACGCTCCGACCCCTGCGGATCGTCGACAATAAACACCAGATAGCCCGGAACGATCTGCATCTCGGGACCGTGGACGAACTCCTCGCCTTCGTGATGCATGGCAGGAATCTTGATGGTCTCGCTCAGCTTGAGCGCTGCCTCCTCGGCAACACCATAGTTGGGGCCGTTGCCGACGACCATAGCGGGCGTGTGCTCAGAAAGCTCGAGCATGTGGTCTTGGACATATGCCTCGGCGGTCTTGCACATCACGGCATTGGCCTGGATAGCCTCGCGCAGGTCGTCAAGACGCTGGGCAACGCCCTTGGCGTCAATCGTTCCGCGCGCCTGACCGCCGTAAATACCAAAGAGCACCAGGTACTCAACGAGAACCTCGACGCCCAGAGTCACAAAGTCCACCGACTCGACGCCCACACCGTAGTCAAGAACGATGTCAGCGTGTTCCTTGATGGGTGCCTCGACGTTTGCCGTGAGCGCAACTGCAGCCATATCGTGTGCGCGCATGTAATCGAGCGCCGCAATCGTATTGGTTGAATAGCCGCTCTGCGAGACGGCAATGTTAAGCGCATGCTGTGGATAGGTGTGTTCAAAATCGACGAAGGCCTCGGGCGTCACAACGGACACCTGCATCTGCAGCGCATCTTGCAGGTAATCGCGGGCGCAATCCGCAGCATGGCGCGACGAACCCGAAGCAACGATGCGCAGCGCGTCAAAAGAACCGGACTGGAAAATATCAACGAGCTGCGCTACCAGCTCAGACGAACGCTCGAGGTTCTCCCCCATACGCACATGGGCAAGCTGAACGTAATCGAGCATCTTCATCGTCTCACCTCGTAACAAATCATTAGTATTTGATACCAATCACAGTTACAGGTTACGGCTTTTTGATACCTCTTTGTCGATTAATTTATCCCCATCGGCGAACGGTCGATTTTGAGCCCTGTAAGGTTGTATATACAGCTGACCCAACGATCAAAACTGGTTAGTTTCCCGGCCGTTATTCACAGAATACCAGCTAGTACGTATAGGTGTAGCCGCCCGTATCGCCACGATTGAAGGACTTTACATACTCGATAGCCTGACCGCTCGCGTCATAGCTCACGCATTCCAAAAGCAAAACAAGATCGCCCTGTTCCAGTCCAAGGAGGCCGGCATCTCGTGCGCCCAGCGCTTCGATATCGAGCTTTTCCTGTGCCATGACTGGCTTTCGGCCCAGCATCTCATAGGTCTCGTACAAACTGAAGACCGACACGTCAATATCTTCGATGGTTGGGAACAGCAGGCAGGGAATCAGCGCCGTCTCAATCGATACGGGGCTACCGTTTATGCAGTTCAGGCGTCGAACGGAATAGAGCAGGTCGTCCTCGGCGATGCCAAACAGGTCGGCGTAATATGGCCCCGCATAACGCTTGGAACGCGCGAGAATACGGACGGACGGCTCGCCGCCCGAAGCACGGACCGATTCACGGAAACCGACCGTGCGTTCAAAAAAAGCAGGTATTTTCTGCGCCACAAAGGCACCTTTTCCCCAAACACGGCGAATCTGCCCGCGCCGAACCAGCTCATCGACAGCGCTTCGGATGGTCAAGCGTGTCGTACCAAATTCCTCGGCAAGGTCTTTTTCGGACGGAATCATGGAACCCGTGGGATATATACCGCGCTCGATACGTTCCTCGATGCGGCGTCGAATGCGCATATAAACCGGGGTGGCATCTACTGTTTCAGCCATTGTTCACCCGCTACGCTCCTCATGCCGTTCTCTTCGCCGTTATCGGCAAAGCGGAACTTTGTGGGCAAAATCACCGATTTGCAATGCTCCACAAAACGCATGTCCTTATCAAATTCGATCGAGCTCTCATAGAACACCGGCGTTCCCTCTTCTTGCTGGAGCAGCTCGGCCTCTTCGGCGTTCAAACGCGAGATGGAGATATGCTCACGTCCATGCTCAACACGCACGCCACCTTCTTTGAGCAAGACATCGTAAAGGCTCTCACACTCAAAATCGTGCTCGGGAAGCGCGGGGCACAGGGACAGGTTAACGTGAGCGGTCTCGATTGACGCCGGCTCGCCCTCTATAAGTCGAATGCGCTGCATGCGGAGTAAAGGAGCGCCCACAGCCACCCCAAGCTTGTCGGCAAGCGCCTCATCCGCCTCGATGGTCCCGGTGGAAACCAGACGAGAAGAGGGGTGCAGGCCGGCAGTCCGCACAGCATCGGAAAAGTTATACGTTTCCTGGAAGATATTCAGCGGCTTGGGAGGACACACATACGTACCCGATCCGCGACGGCTCTCGAGCGTTCCACACGAGATGAGCCGCGTGATACCGGCGCGCAACGCCGTACGCGAAACGCCAATCTCTTCGCACAGCACGCGCTCAGCCGGCAGGCGATCGCCGCCGGCAAGCTGGTGGTGCTGGATATACCAAAGAATTCCCTCAACAGCACGATCTTTGGGGGGAATTGCATAAGATTCGCCTGCCATTGCACAGACTCCTCATTCAGAAACGTATGCCGCCAAAATTAGACCAGCCCTCCCATGGCATCAAATTCGGCCTTGATCTTCTCGGCGACATTCCGATACGACTTATATAGACTTGAATCGCGTTTGACTTCGTCGGTCATAACGGGAATCTCTAATTTGGAAACCTCGTCTTTTCCCGTCTGAACCGCCACAACAACGCCCATACCAAGACACATATTACGCTTGGCGGCATTCATTTTTGCCGCCTTAGCGGGATTTGCCAGGATACGCTGGGCAAATTCCTGTTTTGAGACCACTTCCTCGGCCTCCGGATCGCCCGCCTCGGCCACTTCGCACTGCAACACGTCCGCATAGTCAAAAATCTTCGGCTCGCCGCCGCGCTGATGCACGGCCCACTTGCGACGCGTGGCATCCTGGTAGATAGCCGGCAAAAACGTAAACCGTGGCGGGTCCAAAATCGTATCCGTGATGGAAAACACATCGGGATCAAAGGCATCCTGCGGGTTTTTCTTCTTGAACAGACCCATATCAGCCTCCCGTACTCGCATTAAACAACTCAAGCCGAATATAGCACCAATTTCAAGCCGCTGCCTTACCCTATCGGTGCGCGGCGTCTAAGGCTCGCCCAGCGGAAGAGTTAACGGACGAGGGCCGGGGTGCCTGCCGGCAAATAGCGGACACTCCGCATGCAATCTATGCAAACAAACAAGTACGCTTAGCTACATTCGGTAAGTTCGAGCACGCTGCCCTTAACGATAAGCGCCGGCTCCAGGACGACCTCTTCGGCACGCCTGCCGCCCCTACCGGCAAGACGCTTGGACATGCAGCCAAAAGCATGCTCCGCAAGGACACCAGGATCCTGCTCAATCGCGGTCAGCGCCGGCTCAAAGAGAACGTCGGCCGCCGAGTTGTCATAGCTCACCACCGAGATATCGCCCGGGATGCTCTTCCCCATCTCGTGCAAGCGCTTGAGCAGACCGAGGGCGATGTTATCCGAACTTGCGAACACAGCGGTGGCATCAGTTGCGAGCACCGCCTCCGAGGCCTCATAGGCACTCGGAATGTAGTACTCGCTCTCAAACTCCAAACGTGCGTCGATAGGCAGGCCAACCTCGCGCAGCGCGCGCTCATAGCCGGCAAGTCGCTTACGCCCCGTATTGGAACGGCGCGCGTTAACCAAGCAGGCAATGCGACGGTGGCCCTGCTCGATCAGATAGCGAGTGGCCATGTAGCCACCCATCTCGTGGTCGAACATCACCTTGTCGCACTCGAGCCCCTCAATGGCACGATCGACCATCACGGCAGGGATAGGCAGATGGCTGACTTCTTCGCGCAGGGCGCGGTCGTCGGAGAACTCGTCGCCTACGACCAGGAAGACGCCATCAACGCCGCGCGTCACCAGCTGGCGCAGCAGCTCCAGATCGTCATCGGCGCTTCCGCCCGAGCTGGTAATGAAGAGCGCATAGCCGTCCTCGCGGCAGCGCTTTTCCAGGCTACCGGCGAGCGAGGCAAAAAAGCGGCTCTCGATGTTAGGGACGATAAGGCCCAGGGTGCGCGACTCGCGCATGACCAGGCTGCGCGCGATCTGGTTGGGAACATAGTGGTTGCGCGCCGCGACCTCTTTGATGAGCTTGCGGTTTTCTTCCGAGATGCGACAGGGCCGATTATTGAGCACAAGCGAGACCGACGAGGGGGAAAGCCCCACCTCCTGGGCGATCTGCTTGAGGGTGACTTTGTTGGCCATCTCGCTCCTTCCGGGTTTACGCGCAATCTCTTGAAAGTATAGCGACTACCCCTCTACCTCGGTGATAAACACTTTACCAATCCGGTAGACGGCTGTTTTATCGCCGTCAGCGCACCAAATCCGTCCGGGTGGGGTATATTGCAATCGATTGATGACGACGACCACCAAAAGGCGGATATTCATATGCACGAGAACGACTTTTTTAACGAGGACCTGCTGTGCGCGCTCGCTGGCGTTGCCGGCGAGGACAACGTGCTCATGAGCGAGCCCATGCGCGAGCACACCACGTTTAAGATCGGCGGCCCGGCCGACGTCTTTGTCACGCCCGATACCGAGCAGGGCCTCGTCGCCACGCTCGACACCTGCTATCGCTGCGACCTGCCGCTCACCATTGTGGGCAACGGCTCCGACCTACTCGTCGGCGACAAGGGCATCCGCGGCGTCGTCGTAGCGCTGGGCGAAGGCCTCTCCGACATTACGGTCGACGGCACGCACGTCACGGCAGCAGCCGGCGCGCTGCTTTCCGATGTCGCAGCCGCGGCAGCCGAGGCCTGTCTCACCGGCATGGAGCCCATCTCGGGCATCCCCGGATCGGTCGGCGGCGCCTGCTACATGAACGCCGGTGCCTACGGTGCCTGCATGGCCGATGTGCTGGAGTCCGTGCGCGTCTACAAACCCGCTCGCCAGCTCGACGACGGCACCCGCGGCAGCGGCAATATCATCGAGTTCGATGTCGATGAGCTCAACCTGGGCTATCGCAAGAGCCGCATCGCCGATGACGGCTTTATCGTGCTTTCGGCCACCTTCAATCTCGCCCCGGGCAACGCCGCGATGATCAAGGCCGACATGGACGACTACCGCCAGCGCCGCGAGGACAAGCAGCCGCTCGACATGCCGAGTGCCGGCTCCACTTTCAAGCGCCCCGAGGGTTACTTTACCGGCAAACTCATCATGGATGCCGGCCTGCGAGGATACGCCGTTGGCGGCGCGCAGGTGAGCGAGAAGCACTGCGGCTTCATCGTCAACGCCGACCACGCCACCGCCGCCGATGTCGACGAACTCATCCGCCACATCCAGGCAACCGTCAAAGACCAATTCAACGTAGACCTAGAACCCGAAGTCCACCGAGTAGGCGAATTTTTATAAAAAGAAGGCCCCGAACGGGGCCTTCACTTTCTTTAATTCAGATAAACCAGTCCGGTGTGTGACGTATTGGACCCGAGAGGTCCGTGGCTGCCCGAAAGGCATTAGGTTGATCGCGAGTTCCGCACGAGCCGGAGAGCACTTAATGTGCTCTCCGTGCGAGCAGGACTGCCCGAGCAGGGAATCTTACATTCCGCGCCGACCGGGCAGACGAACCGGGATACAGGCCCGCTACTTGATCTTGGTCGTACCCGGTGCCAGGTTGGGGTCGGTCTCGTTGGCCTCGGTCTGGAAGTGCTCGGTGTAGACGTTCTTTCCGTCGCGGAACATCTCGTAGTACTGCATCTTGGCGTAATCCTCACGCGCCTTGGTGGCGGCTGCTGCAGCGGCGTCGTCACCGGTGACGTTGGAGGAGAGCGCCCAGCGCAGGCTGGCGTCCTCGTAGCCAACGGAGTTGATAGCAGGCAGCGACTCGCGCAGCGTCATGTGCGCTTTCTGGTAGTCGGTCAGCGGTGCGCCGATCAGCTGCATCAGCTGGGTGGACAGGTAGTTGGTGGACAGGTCGTCGACCTCGCTCGTCTGGTCACAGCCGGCAACGTCGTAGTTGGCCCAGATGATGTAGTCGGTCTGCCACAGACGTTCCTGGTGCGTGGCGTCGTCCTCGCCGGTAAACCACTTATCGTTGAACTTGGACGGGAAGAACGGCTGGTGGTCGCCCCAGAACACCACGACCACCTTGCGGTCGAGCTTGCTCAAGGCGTTGAGGAAGTAGCGCAGTGCCTGGTCGGACTGCTCGATGCACGAGACATACTCGTCGACATCGGACAGCGTGCCGTCCTCGACGGTCTTAGCGTCCAGGTCGGTCGTGTCGATGTTGAGATGCATCTGCTTATCTGCCGACAGCAGGCCCGTATCGTAGCCCGAGTGGTTCTGCATGGTCACGTCGAAGATAAACTGCGGATCGGCGTTCTGGTCGAGCAGCTCAAGAATCTTGTCGTAGGTAGCCTGGTCGGTCACCATGCCGCGCAGGGTGTCGGCTCCCTGGAAATCGTTGATGGACAGGAACTGGTCAAAGCCAAAGTCCTTGTAGACGTTCTCGCGGTTCCAGTTGGTGGCGTGGTTGGGGTGCATGGCCGTGGTGGAATAGCCGAGCGACTTGAACTGCTCTGCCAGGTTCCCGGTTGTTTCCATGTTGTAGATGGTGTAGGGGTACACGCCCGAGCCCAGGTTGGCCATGGAGTTGCCGGTCATAAACTCAAACTCGGTATTGGCGGTGCCGCCGCCGTAGGCGCTCACGTAGAGCTTGCCGCGGCTGAGGCAGTTGGACAGGCTCTTAAAGTACTGCGGGCCCTCGTAGCCGGCGCGCATGTTCTGGTAGATGGATAGGTCCGAGAACGTCTCGTTCATGATGGCGATGACCGTGGGCTTCTCGCTGTCGAATTGCTCCTTTGCGGCGGCGCGCTCGTCACTCTTGGCGGCATCGGACTTGTCGTAGGCCTTGGCGTACTTTTTGAGCGTGGCCTTGGCATCGTCGACGGAGTAGTCGGCGGGTTTGGGCGGCTTGATAGACTGCGCCGCACTAATAAAGGCAGGCAGATAGCCCTCGCGCCAGTAGCTCTCGAGCGGGCGCCAGGTGTAGACGGTGATGCCGAGAGTGTTGTAGTAGTCGATGAGCGTGACATGCGCGGTCACGCCACCCAGGCACAGCACGGCGACGAGCAGGTTGGTGAGCAGCATGCGCTTGGCGTTGGCGGCACCCTTCTGACGGTGCGGTGCCACCAGGCCGGCGTACTCGCATAGCAGCATGGCGATGGCGGTAAAGCCCATGGATAGCACGCAGAACAGCGAGATGGAGAAGGTGTAGCCGGTGCCGGCGACCGCAGCGGCGGTGGAAATGGCCGAAAGGTCGCCCGGCTGGATGGGCATGGATTTAAACGTGATGACGAAGAACTCGGCAATGCCCAGGACAAAGAGGGCAAAGACCAGGACCGCGGGAGCTGCGCCGTGGCGCTGGAACAGGAAGAACAGGCCGACCATGAGCGTGGTGATGATGGCCCACTCGAGCAGGATGCACAGGGGGTAGACCCAGGTAAAGTCGTGGTTGGACGAGACCTCCATGCCCAGCAGCGCAAAGACGCCGGCGAGCAGCAGGCACAGGACGGCGGCGACGAGCGGTTTGCCCACAAAGGCGCCGCGCAGGCGGGCGAGCTTGCCGGTGGGGGCGGGGGCATCGGTAGCAGCGAACGCAAAGACGCGCGGGGTGATGCGGTCGCGGGCGATGCTGGCCCAAGCGCAGCCGGTGAGGATGGCGTTGGTCAGGATGAGCATCACAAAGGCGAGCGGCTCGTTTTGCGCGACGAGGCCAATAGCGCCCCAAATGGTCAAAAAGAGCTGGAACAGGCCGAAGGCGACGCTCCAGGCGAAGGCGCCCTTGGCAACGGTGCCCGACTGAGCGCGAATGGCCTTGGCCTCGCGCAAAACAAGGTAGACGGTCGCCGCAAGACCGACGAGCGAGATGGCGGCAGCGAACATGCTGAGACTCCTCACAAACTTAAAACCTACGAAAGCGGGGGTTTACCCGATTGTTACCTAAATATGCGCTGCATTTGCGGGCTGCGCACAACAACCAGCCATATTAACGCGCATGTGCGGCGGTGTGGCGCAATGTAGTGGCGACCTGCGCGATAATGGACGGGAATTACACGGAAACGTAAAGGCTTCTTAAAGAATTGGCGAGGATAGAGCTATGGGCGAGCGGGTTTGTATGACGGGTGCCGGGCACTGCGGCGGAGCTGCGGGCGTGGATGCGAACGGTTATCCGGTCGAGACTACGGGTAACGCGGTGCTGGACATCTTGGAGCACCGCTCGTCCACGCGTGCCTTTGCGCGCGATGACGACGACCGTCCCGTGGCGGTGACCGACGAGCAGCGGGCAGCGATTCTGCACGCGGCGAGCCGTGCGCCGTCGGCGGGCGCCATGATGATGTATTCCATCGTGAGCATCCGCGAGCAGGCCACGCTCGATCGCCTGGCCGACCTGTGCGACCATCAGCCTATGATTGCCAAGGCGTCCTGGGCACTTATATTTGTGGTCGACTATGCCAAGTGGATCGATCTGTTTGAGCATGTGGGCTGCTTTGAGCCCGAGTTTGTAGAGCGCACGGGCAAGTCGCCCCGTCGCGCGCCGGGTCTGGGCGACTTTGCCATCGCGGCACAGGACGCCGTGATCGCCGCGCAAAATGCCGTGGTCGCCGCCGAGGCCCTGGGCCTGGGGAGCTGCTACATCGGCGATATCGTCGAGAATGCCGAGGAAGTGGCCGAGCTGCTGGATCTGCCTGCGTATACCGTGCCGCTGTCGATGCTCATCATCGGCACGCCCCGTAAGGAACGCCCGGCAATCGCGCACCCCGTGGTAAACCTGGTACACGAGGAACGCTATCGCCGCGCCGATGCCGCGACCATGGACGCGCAGGTGGCCGAGATGGATGCGATGTTTCGCCCGCATGCCCGCGAGGTGGGGGAGCGCGTCGTGGACATCTATACCCGCAAGCACACCAGTCCCTTTATGGCCGAGATGAGTCGCTCCATGGAGTGGTGGTTCAAAAACTGGCTCGGAAAATGACGAATGTGACAAGGGGACAGTCCCTTTGTCACATTCCATATCGCCGCGGTAGCCTAAAGACTGTATAAATCTTTATCTAGCTGGGAAAACAGTGCATTAAAACATGGGCCGATTACCTATAATCCCCTCGAACGTTAAAGTTGGGAGGAAACCGGCTTATGGAACAAAAGGCCAAGGAGGCAGCCTCGCACGCTGCGATTCCTGTGAGTATCTCGGCGATGCTCGTCACGCTGGGCGTGGTGTACGGCGATATCGGCACCAGCCCTATGTATGTAACCAAGGCGCTCGTTGCCGGCAACGGCGGCATCGGAAGCGTCACGGAGGAGTTCGTGCTTGGTGCGCTCTCCCTTGTCGTGTGGACGGTCACGCTGCTGACGACCGTCAAGTACGTGCTGATCTCGCTGCGCGCCGACAACCACGGCGAGGGCGGTATCTTTGCCCTGTACAGCCTGGTCAAGCGCTGCGGCAAGTGGCTCATCATCCCCGCCATGCTGGGCGGCGCCGCATTGCTCGCTGACGGCATCCTGACGCCCGCCGTTACCGTTACCACGGCCATCGAGGGCCTGCGCACCATCCCGGCGGTCCATGCTGTGTTGGGTGACGATCAGGGCCGTGTCGTGGCCATCACGCTTGCCATCATCATCGCGCTCTTCTTGGTACAACGTATCGGTACGGCCAAGATCGGTCACGCCTTTGGCCCCATCATGACGCTGTGGTTCCTGTTCTTGGGCGGCACGGGTCTGTTCTTTGTCTTCCAGCACCCCGCGGTGCTGCTGTGCCTCAACCCGCTGCGTGGCATCGGCTTTTTGTTGAGCCCCAACAACCACGCGGGCATCATGATTCTGGGCAGCTGCTTCCTTGCCACCACCGGTGCCGAGGCGCTCTATTCCGACATGGGCCACGTGGGCCGCGGCAACATCTACGCCACCTGGCCGTTCGTTA
>DBEXMY010000090.1:0-5621 GCA_048168905.1 Collinsella sp.
GGCAGAACACGGCGCAGTTGCCGCACTCGTTGCACATACCGTCGACGTGGACGACCTGATGCGTGGCCAGGCCCGGCACCTTAATGGCCACGTTGGCGCGGTTGGGGCACACGTCGCAGCAGACCTCGCACACCGAGCCGCAGCCCAGGCAGCGGGTCTTGGTGCAGTTGCGCTTGTCGCGGCACAGCGACCCCTTGCGCTCGTAGCAGGTGTCCTCGCGGCCAGCCTGCTCGTTGCAGTCGGCGTACTTGTTAAAGTCAACGCCGGCGATGGCACGGGCGACCTCGGCGGCGTCGGCGATAGCCTCGACCACGGTGGCAGGACCGCGACGGCAGTCACCTGCAGCCCAGACGCCCTCGACGCCGGTGGAGGTGGCGGCAAGGCGGCCGCGACGGTCGTGCTCGACGCCCGCGGCATCGTACAGGCTGGCATCGATGCCCTCGCCCACGGCGCAGATCACCGTGGTGGCGGGAAGCTCAACGGTCTCGCCCGTGGCGACAGGGCTACGACGGCCGCTTGCATCCGGCTCGCCAAGCTCCATAACATCGCAGGTCAGCACAGCGCCGTTGAGCGCCTTAGGCGCCAGCAACTCGCAGAACTCAACGCCGTCGGCAAGAGCAAGATCGAGCTCCTCCTCGTCGGCGGGCATCTGCTTCTTGGTGCGGCGATACACCAGGCGCACGTTCTTCACACCAGCCAGGCGCTTAGCCACGCGGGCCGCGTCCATGGCGGTGTTGCCGGCGCCAATGACTACGACGTCCTCGCCCAGCTCGAGCTTCTCGCCCTTCTTGGCGGCCTCGAGGAACTCCAGCGCGTCAAGCTCGGCACCCTCGCCCAGGCCTGCAGAGCCAGGCATCCAGGCACCGGTGGCCACGACCACGTCGGTAAAGCCCTGGGCCTTGAGATCGTCGATGGACTCCACGCGGACGTTGAGCTGCACCTTGGCGCCAAAGGCCAGGCAGAGCTCGGCATCGTGGGAGATATCGTCGCTCGCAATGCGGAACTCAGGAATCACGTGACGGACCACGCCGCCGAGCGAATCGCGAGCCTCAAAGATGGTGACGGGCACGCCGGCGCGCGTCAGGAAGAACGCCGTCGCCAGGCCGGCCGGGCCGCCGCCGATAACGGCAACGTTGCGCTCGCCGTCGTTTGCGATGGCCTGGGCGCGTAGCTTGGGCAGCACGGCGGTCATGGCCTCGCGGGCGGCCTTGAGCTTGCTGGCGCGGATCTGGGCGCCCTCGGGCTCGTAGAACGCACGCTCGCAGGCACGGCCGCAGGGATGCGGGCAGATGGTGCCGGTAATGAACGGCAGGGCGTTGCGCTCGATGATGATGTTGAGCGCGTCCTCGTAGCGGCCCTCGTCAACAGCCGCCAGATAGGCGGGAATATCCTGCTGGATGGGGCAGCTCGTGCGGCACGGCGTGGTAAAGCAGTCGGAAAGCGGGCTCTTGCCGGCGACCTTGCGATCGGGCAGCGGGCGCAGCGGCTTCTTGTAGAGCGGGTTGGTGAGCGAGTCGGTCTGGATTGCGGTCACGGCCTCGAGCGAGACGCCCGCGAACGGCTTGCCATCCAGGTCGGTAAACTCGCCGGCCATCTGGCTAAAGCGCTCGTAGCCACCGGGCTTGAGCACGTCGGTCGCCAGAGTGACGGGCCAAATGCCGGCATCGTACAGGGCGCGGATGTTGTAGACCGTGGCGCCGCCGGAGTAGCTGATGCGCAGTTTGCCATCGAACTGCTCGGTAATGCGGCGGGCAGCCTCGATAGTCAGCGAAAACAGCGAACGGCCGGACATGTACATTTCGGTGGAGGGCAGCTCGTTTCTCGTCACGTCGACGGGGAACGTGTTGGTCAGCTTGACGCCAAACTCCAGGCCGCGCTCGGCGCACAGGGCAATCAGGCGCTCGAACATGGGCACGGCGTCGGCCCACTGCAGGTCCTCGCGGAAGTGCGTGTCATCGAAGACGATGTAGTCAAAGCCCAGCTCGTTCAGGCGCTGGCGGGCAAACTCATAGCCCAGCAGCGTGGGGTTGCACTTGATGTAGGTGTTGAGGCCCTTCTCGGTGATCAGATAGGTCGCGATGCGCTCGATCTCGGCCGGCGGGCAGCCGTGCAGGGTGGACTCAGTGATGGAGTTGGAGACGCGTGCCGGGATGGACTCGACAAACGCGGCGTCGACATGCTCAAACTTGTCCAGGTTGGCAAGCGCCCATGCGCGGCACTCGTTCCAGACGTCGGAGCCGCTGGCATCCTTCATGCCCTCGATGTAGGCGTCGACCTTGGGGCTCTTGATGCCCTCGAGGTCATAGCCCACGGACATGTTGAAGACAAAGCCGTCCGGGCTTCCCAGGCCGTACTCGCGAGCGATGAGGTGGCAGGCGAACCATGCCTTCACGTACTCGGCAAAGGCCTGCGGAACCTCGAGCTCGGTCGACCACTCGCAGTTGTAGCACTCGTCCTGCGCCACGATGCAGGGCTTGTTCACACACTTGGAGAGCTCCTCGCCGTCCATAACCTGGACGGTCTTGAGCTCAAAGAAGCGGGAACCGGCCACATAAGAGGCCACGATGTTCTGGGCAAGCTGCGTGTTGGGGCCAGCGGCCGGGCCAAACGGGGTCTCGATGCGCTCGTCAAAAATGGGAAGCGCGCCCTCCTGGTTGGTCGTGACCATCTTGCGCACGCCAAAGATGGCGCCCTGAGTCTTGTGCTCCTCGATGATCCAGTTCATCAGCTGCGAAAACGGGATCGGCCTCATGATGTCGCTCATAATGAGCTCCTCTCTGTAACGCCCGGCGAGACCGCGCGGCGGGCGCAAATACGGTGTAGCGCTAGCACAGCGCCGGCGACCCCGCGGAGGTCGCCTATACGCGCGTCGGATGCGGCGAAACATCCGACGCGCGCGAATCTACTTGTAATTAGTAGGCGCGATCGTTGAGCGTGCTCCAGAGCTTCTTGGACTCAGCCATGGTCCACGCGTTGATCTTGTCCTCATCGATACCGACAAACTCACGATCCTTGTACAGGACGCGGCCGTTGATGATGGTGGTGCGGCAGTTTTTGCCCATCATGCCAAAGAGCATGTGGCCGTCGATGTTCTCCTCGCTCAGCGGCGTAAAGGGCTTGTAGTCCATTACGATGACGTCGGCGGCAGCGCCGGCCTCGAGCACACCGAGCTTGCGATCGAAGTACTTGCTGGCCATCTTGGCGTTGTTCTCGAACAGCATCGTCATGGCCTCGCACCAGCCCACGTTGGGCATAGCGGCGTTGTGGCGCTGAATGATCAGGAAAACCTTGAGGCTCTCGAGCATATCGTGGGTGTAGGCGTCGGTGCCCATGCACACGGGGATGCCGCGGCGGAAGAACTCGAGCACGGGGGCGCAGCCCACGGCGTTGCCCATATTGGATTCGGGGTTGTTGACGAGCCAGGTGCCGGACTCCTTGACGATATCCATCTCGGCAGGCGTCACGTGGATGCAGTGGCCGAGCATGGTGTCGGGACCCAGCAGGTTGTGCTGCAGCAGGCGCTCGACGGGGCTGATGCCGCCGCGGTTGAGGCGGGAGTCGCACACATCGTTCATGCCCTCGCACACATGGATGTGGAAGCCGGTCAGGCCGTTGTTGGCCTCGGCCATCTTGTCCATGGTCTCGTCCGACAGCGTAAAGGTGGCATGTCCGCCAAACATGGCGGCGATCATGTGGTTATCGTTATCGCGACGCTCCTTGGCGGCCCACTGGGCAAACTCGGCGTTCTCGGCAATAGCCTGATCGCACTTTTCCTGACCACGGCGGTCGGAAACCTCGTAGCACAGGCACGAACGCATGCCCAGCTCCTGAGCGGCGTCCTTAATGGTAAAGAGGCTGCCCGGAATCTCGCAGAAGCTCGCATGGTGATCGAAGATCGTGGTGACGCCGTCGCGGATGGAATCCAGAATCGTGGCATAGGCGCTGGCCTTGGTGCCGTCGAGCGTCAGGTTGTCGTCAATCTTCCACCACTGCTGCTCAAGATTCTCCAGGAAGTTGGTGGGGTTGCAGCCCTTAATGGCAAGGCCGCGGGCCAGACCCGAGTAGATGTGGGTGTGGCAGTTGATAAGTCCGGGCATGATGAGGTTGCCCTGGGCGTCGACGTACTCGGCATCCGGGTACTTGGCCTTGAGCTCGCGCTCGGGGCCCACTTCGACAATCGTATCTCCGTCAATGGCGACCGCACCGTTGGGAATGAACGGAGTCTGAGCGTTGCGGGTAAAGACGGAACCGTTAGCGACCAGAAGCATAAATGCTCCCTTCAACATCAGAGGCGGGGTTTGACACCTCTGACATGGCGGAAGTGCGAAGCGCCGGCCTACACCGGAAACGGGCCCTCTCCCGTCAACGCTTCACCAAAGGGACAAGCCCTTTGAAGTGCGGCTTGGCGCCGCATGGCGCCGGCGGACGAGGCGATGCGTCCGCCGGCGAATAGCACCGAATTGGCTACTTCTTGCTCTCGGGCAGGACCAGATTCACAGCGGCATCCTTGGCGGCATCGATGTGCTGAGCCACGACCGGCGTCTGCGGAAGGATCAGGTTGAGCACGATGGCCATGATGGCGGTGGGGGTCACGGCGTTGGAGCCGATGACGGTGGACACCCAGGTAGGCATACCCTCGCCGGCAAGGCAACCGCTGGCCATCCAGATACCCAAGCCAAAGACAACGGAGGTGCCGACGATGGTGGTGGTGCGCTGCGTGAGGCCCTCGCGGGTGAACATGCGCACACCGTTCATGGTGATGGTGCCAAAGACGCCGACGGTCGCGCCGCCGATAACAGGCTGCGGGATGGCGGAGAGCACGGCAGAGAGCTGCGGGAACAGACCGGCGATGGCAAAGACGGCCGCGATGATCACAAAGACCCACTTGTTGACGACCTTGTTGGAGCAGATGATGCCCACGTTCTGGCCAAGGGCGCTGGTGGGAAGACCGCCCAGCAGGCCGCCGACCATAGAAGTGAGGCCCTGGGACACGATAGCGCCGGAGAGCTCGCGCTCGGTGGGCATACGGTCGATGGAGCCCAGGCAGGCGGCGGAGACGTCACCGATAACCTGGATGGCAACCATGGGGAACACGACGGCGAGGGTAATGCAGACCTCGGGATCAAACTCGAGCGCGTAGGGCATGAGCTTGGGAAGAGCGAAGACCTGAGCGGTGGCGACGCTGGAGAAGTCGATCATGCCAAAGGGGATCGAAACGATCATGCCAACGATCATGCCAAAGAACACGGATCCCAGCTTGAGCGTGCCCTTGCCAAAGTTGGCGAGCGCGAAGACGACGGCGAAGGTGATAAGAGCGACGCACCATGCCTGCGGGGTGCCCCACAACGGCGTGCCCATGCCACCGGCCATGTATTTGACGGCCGTGGGATAGAGAGAGACGCCAATGGAGAAGATGACCGTGCCGGTCACGACGGGCGGGAACAGCCACTTAATCTTGCTGTAGGCCAGACCAAAGAGGACCGCGACGGCACCGCCAACGATCTCGCCGCCCAGCAGCGCGCCAAAACTAAAGCCCGAGGCGCCCATGGCCTGAAGGGCCGGCACGAACGCGAACGAAACGCCCATGACGATGGGCAGGCCGCCGCCGATGCGACGGAAGG
>DBEXMY010000091.1:0-9212 GCA_048168905.1 Collinsella sp.
CTGCGGAGTGCGCTGGTAGGGAGCTTGCTCTCTGCCCTGTGGCTCGGCGCTGTCGCGACGGGGGATTACTTGGCTGAATTAAAGATGGTGCGGGCCTTTTTGGCCGCGCTTTTTGTTTTGCCGCGCATTTTATTTGGAGAAAAGAAAGGGCCCGAGGAGAATGCCCCGGACCCCAATAGGCCAATATGCTGGCGGAAAACTCGATTGTGTTCCTAGAACTTGACGGTCGGTGCCTGGCGGGCGGCCTCGGCGGCCTCGAAGCCCTGGCGCTCCTTAAACTGGAAGATGCCGGCAAAGATAACAGCCGGGAACGGCTGGATGGCGTTGTTGTAGCTGAGCACGCAATCGTTGTAGCTCTGGCGTGCGTAGCTCACCTTGTTCTCGGTGTCCTCGAGTGTGGACTGGAGCTGCGTAAAGTTGGTGTTCGCCTTAAGGTCGGGGTAGGCCTCGGCGACGGCAAAGAGCTGGCGCAGCGCACCGGTCAGCACGTTGTCCGCTTCCATCTTGGCCTCGGGGGTGGTGGCGCTCACGGCGGCGTTGCGTGCGTTGACTACGGCGGCGAGCGTGTCCTGCTCGTGCTTGGCGTAGCCCTTGACGGTCTCGACCAGGTTAGGGATCAGGTCGTTGCGGCGCTGCAGCTGCGTGTCGATGTTCTGCCAAGCGTTATCGATGCGATTGCGCTTGGTGACCATGTTGTTGTAGATGCCGGCGATGGCACAGGCAATCACAACGAGAACAACGATACCGATGATGACGGGAAGCATGATGTCTCCGTTTCGAATGGCAGCGGCGTCTTGCGCCGGCCGTTGTTGGTATAACACATCTAGTATACCCGCAACCTTTGGCGGTGCCGAACTTTCCGGTAAGCGTTATGTTTCAACCGGGAAGGAGGCACCAATATGGAACGGGTGGTACAGGTGTAAGATATGCGACAAATTAAGGAATGCTGTCTACGCCTTGAGGATGGCGATACGGATGGACCTTCGCATCAAGAAAACCTATCGTGCCCTGTTCGATGCCTTTACCGAGCTATTGGAAGAGCATCGGTTTGAGGATTTGACGGTTGCTATGCTTTGCGACCGTGCCCTGATTCGCCGCACGACGTTCTATAAGCATTTTCGCGATAAAAACGATTACTTTGCCTTCTATATCGATGAGCTTATGACGGGCTTGCCGCAAAACCGGACCGATGCAGCGGACGCGGAGCCGCTTGATGACGTACGGGCGCTTCGCCATGAGGTCTTTGACGATGCCATGAATATGATTCTGGCGCATGAGCAGCTCATGGATAACCTTTTGGCCAGCAGCATGTCGGGCATGCTGACCGGCATGATTTGCGACCGCATTGCGCGTTCCATCCGCGAGCGTGTGATGAGCTCGCTTGCCGAAGATGCCCTGGCGCCCGTTTCGCTCGAGACGACATCGGAGTTTATCGCCGGTGGCATTATTCGACTGTTCACAAATTGGTGGGAGTCGGGTCACGATCTCGAGCGTCGACCCGAGATAGCCGACGTGGTCGATGCGCTGTTTGAGCGCACCATGACGCCGGTGCATCACTAGAAGTGGCGGAGAGAGGGGGATTCGAACCCCCGGAACGCTCTCGCGCTCAACGGTTTTCAAGACCGCCGCATTCAACCGCTCTGCCATCTCTCCGTGAGTCGTAATGATAGCATCGTTTTGAATTTGCAACAGGGAAGGCGAACGATGACGATCACCGAAATCGACGAGAAGTTCATGCGCGAGGCGCTGGCGGAGGCTCGCGCCGCTGCTGCGGTGGGCGAGGTACCGATTGGCGCCGTGGTGGTACGCGCGGGCGAGATTGTCGCGAGGGCGCATAATCGCCGCGAACTCGACCAGGATCCTTCGGCGCATGCCGAATTTTTGGCCCTGTGTGCCGCCGCTCAGACGCTTGGACGCTGGCGCCTTTCCGATTGCACGGTTTACGTGACGCTCGAGCCCTGCTGTATGTGCGCGGGGCTTATGGTTAACGCGCGCGTGGGGCGTTGCGCGTATGGCGCGACCGATGCCGAGGCGGGCGCGCTGGGTTCGCTGTACGACCTCAATGCCGATTCGCGCCTGAACCATCGGTTTAATGTGACCGCCGGCGTGCTGGCAGGCGAGTGCCGTGAAGTGCTGAGCAGCTATTTTGCTGGCCTGCGCGGTGTCGACGGCGTCGGTTGCGGTTTGAACCTTGAGGCGCATGCGGCTCACGCCGAGGCGCTCGCGGGTGTTGGAGATCTCGCCGACGAGACGGTCGACTTTGGCCCCGTGCGGCGGCGGCCCCGCCGTGTGCTGCTGGCGATCGACTCCTTCAAGGGCAGCGTGTCGAGTGCGCAGGCGGAGGAGGCCGTTGCCGAAGGCGTGCGCCGTGTGTGGCCCGATGCCGAGCTGGGCGCTTTGCCGCTGGCAGATGGTGGCGAGGGAACGCTCGATGCCATCGCCGCGCGCGGTGGCGAGCTCTCGACCTGTGAGGTTGCAGGCCCCTTGGACTATCGCGTGTCTGCCCGGATGCTGGTGGACGACGAGCACGACTCGGCTGTAATTGAGATGGCCGAGGCGGCGGGTATTGGGTATTCACCCTGCACGAAATCGGCGGCGCTTGCGGCTTCGACCTATGGCGTGGGCGAGCTTATACTTCGCGCGGTCCGCGCGGGGGCAAAGACTATCTATATTGGTCTGGGCGGCAGTGCCACCAACGACGGTGGCGCCGGCATGCTGCAGGCGCTGGGTGCCCACCTTGTTGATGAGTGTGGCTGCAATATCGCCCCCGGTCTCGCGGGCCTTGAACACGTGGCGAGTATCGATTTGGCACCGGCGCTTCGGGCACTGAATGGCGCGCGTGCCGTGGTGCTTTCCGATGTCGAGAATCCGCTCGTGGGGCGTCGTGGGGCACTTGCAGTGTTTGGCGGGCAAAAGGGCCTGCCGACAGACGATGTCGAAGCGCTGGGCAGGTACGACAGCTGGATGGTCGGCTACGGCCGCCTGCTCGATGCGGCGATTACCGGGGTGCGGGCTCAGAGGTTGTTGCGCGTGCCCGAGGGCGTGCGGACATTTGGCTCGGTGCTCGGTGTGCCCGGTGCCGGCGCCGCCGGCGGCCTGGGCGCCGCGCTGCTAGCGCTCGGTGCGGAGCTGCGCTCGGGCGTGGAGACGGTGCTTGATCTGATTGGGTTTGAGGAGCGCGTGCGCGATGCCGACCTGGTCATAACGGGCGAGGGCAATATGGACGAGCAATCCGCTGCCGGCAAGGCGCCGGTGGGCGTGGCTCGTCGTGCGAAGCGATATGGCAAGCCGGTGGTCGCCGTCGTGGGCGGTCGTGCCGACAACCTGGATGCGGCGTATGGGCAGGGTGTCGACTTAGTTCTGCCGGTCTGTCGCAGACCCATGCCCCTTGACCAAGCGCTCGACCCCCAGGAAGCCACAATCAACCTCATCTGCGCCGGCGAAGCGGCCGCTCGATCCTACGACTTTGGCCGTATCTAAAACCCATCCCCTCGATAAGTTGCGGTGAAATACGGAGTGTTTTTGCCTTTAAGGGGCCAATTCAGTCCGTATTCCACCGCAACTTCGAGAATGGCCATTCGAGGTTGGCTGCCTTGGGTCTCGAGCCGGACCGCCTGCCACGAAAGGCGGCCATCTACTACGTTAAACCGGCCACCCTCGACCATTCCGGGATTTGCAAAAATAAAACCGCAGGTAGAGAGCTTGCCGCTATTCGAAAAAGCACGCTATGGTTGACCCCTGCGACCAAAACGTAGTAGATGGGCCCTTTTCGTGGCGCAGCGTCAGACCAGTCTTTTTGGAACGGGGCTATTTTGGCTACTTGCCGATCTGATTGCCCGAGTAGTCAAAAAAGCTCCGTCCCAAATTAGCCACCTTGCCCTGTCGAGCAGGAGCAGGTAAGATATACCGAGCGCCTAGCGCGTTCGATGGGTTCGGATGACGACATGTTCCGAATCTGGTCAGGTCCGGAAGGAAGCAGCCATAAGGAGCCTCTGTCGGGCATCCGAATCCATCGAACGCACGGGCGCTTTTTGGTGCCGCGACATGGCCCGGCCGGTGACGAGGTATTTGGTGTCTCGCTGGTCCTCGGCTTCGCCTGCGGGATCGCGCGACTACCAAGCGCCCTGCCGGCACTCGCGGGTAGCCGACCAAAACCGCCTGAAGGGTCACATTTATCTGATAATTGAATCCCTGGCGTTATGCCGCTCGCTGGCGTTGCCAAAACATCGGCTGCTACATGCCTTGGGCGCTAGTGACCGTCGCCCTTACATCTGTAACGAGTTGCTTACGCATCTCCAGGGCTCTCCGTACTATCATGAATCAGATTGAAGAGAGATGATGATAGGGAGCGCCTATACATGATTGAGCTGCTCAGGCGTTTTGGTGGTAAGTTTCGCCGGTATATGGTGGTTGGTCCTGCGTGCAAGCTGATCGAAGTGATCTTTGACCTGCTGACGCCGCTGGTGATTGCCCAGATGATCGATAAGGGCATTGGCTCGCACGACGTGAGCGCCGTTATCCACTTCGGCATGGTACTTGGCGCCATGGCCGTGATCGGCATCTCGTTTACGCTTGTCTGCCAAAAGATGGCGGCGCTGACCTCGCAGGGCATGGGCACCGACATTCGCGGTGCGCTCTACCAGCACATCAACAAGCTGAGCTACGCCGAGCTCGATCGCTTTGGCACGCCGTCGCTTATTACCCGCATCACCAACGACGTCAACCAGGTGCAGCTTGCCGTGGCGCTCGGCGTGCGCATGCTCATCCGCTGGCCCTTCCTGGCGGTGGGCTCCATGTGCGCGGCCCTTGCCATCGACCTTAAGCTCGGCATCATTTTTTTGATCTGCACGCCCGCTATCGGCCTGGTGTTTTGGTTTGTCATGGCGCGCTGCATTCCGTATTACAGGCAGCTGCAGGCAAAGCTCGACCGCATCGCGCTTATCTGCCGCGAAGGCCTTTCGGGCGCTCGCGTGGTTCGCGCCTTTGTGCGCGAAGATCACGAGCGTGAGCGCTTTGCCCAAGCCGCCGATGATCAGGCCCATACCGCCATCGCGGTGGGCAAGCTCTCGTCGGTCCTCAACCCCGTAACGTTTTTGGTGATGAACCTGGGCGTGTGCGCCATCCTGTGGGTGGGCGGCATCCAGGTCAACGTGGGCGAACTCACACAGGGCCAGGTCATGGCGTTCGTCAACTACATGACGCAAACCCTGACCTCCATCGTGTACGTCGCCAACCTGGTCGTGGTCTTTACCAAGGCGAGCGCCAGCGCGTCGCGTATCAACGAGGTGCTCAATTGCGTGCCGAGCATTACCGACGAGGGCAACCAGCCGGTCGCGCTGCCCGAGCCGAGCGAACTGGCGGGTGGTGCTGCTCCAGTCCCCGCACTGAGCTTTGACCATGCGAGCTTTTCGTTTGGCGCGGGCGCGGCAAATGCCGTGAGCGATGTGACCCTGAAGCTGCCGCTGGGCAAAACGCTCGGCATTATCGGCGGTACAGGCAGCGGTAAGTCCACGCTTGTCTCGCTTATCCCGCGCCTGTACGATGCGAGCGCCGGCAGCGTGTGCGTGATGGGCGCCGACGTGCGCACCTGGCCGTTCGACCAGCTGCGCCATGTGGTCGCGACCGTACCGCAACGCGCATCGCTGGTGAGCGGCACTATCCGCAGCAACCTGACCTGGCGCGACGAGGCGGCAACCGACGAGGAGCTTTGGGCGGCGCTCGATATGGCGCAGGCCAGCGAGTTCGTGCACAAAAAATCTCAGGGTCTGGACGCGCCGGTCGAGGCGGGCGGCAAGAACTTTAGCGGTGGCCAGCGCCAGCGCCTGACTATCGCGCGTGCCTTGGTGGGCTCGCCGCAGGTTCTGATCATGGACGACTCCGCCTCGGCGCTCGACTTTAAGACCGACGCGGCGCTTCGCCATGCCATTCGCGAGCGCAGCGTGCGCGGTGCCGCCGAGGGCGGGCTGCCGCTGACCACGGTGATTGTGAGCCAGCGCGTCTCGACCGTGCGCGACGCCGACATGATCTGCGTACTCGACCACGGCTCGGTTGCGGGCCTGGGCACGCATGACGAGCTGTACGCGACCTGCCAGCTCTATCGCGAGATTTGCCAGTCGCAGCTGCGCCGCGAGGAGCTCGAGGGCCAGCAGGGGAGCACGACGCCCGCGTCCGCTCCGACCGCCCCCGCATTCGTCTGCGCAAAGGAGGGATGCTAAATGAATCCGTACACTTCCTCCGGTTCGGTCGCCACGATGACGGCCAACGTGTCCGGCAACGATAACCTCAACGACCTGGGTGACGGTCCGCGCCAGCCCGGCGACCCCGAGCGCTACCCCGTAGGCGCGGTAACTCGCCGCCTGCTGGGCTACGTCCGTCCGCACCGCATTTCGTTTACGGCGTCGTTTGTGAGTGCTGCCGTCTCGGTGATTCTGCAGCTCTACACACCCATCCTCATTGGCGAAGGCATCGATCTTATCGTCGCCGCCGGGCAGGTGGATTTCGATGCGCTGCTGCCGCTTGTCACCAAACTCGCGATTGTCGTCGTAGGTGCTGCGGCCTTTCAGTGGCTGCAGGGCTATTGCGTCAACCGTCTGTCCTACGAGACGGTGCGTGACATGCGCGTGGAGGCAAGCGACAAGCTCAGCCGCATGCCGCTCAGCTTTATCGACAGCCATGCCCACGGCGACCTTATGAGCCGTGTGGTCAACGACGTCGACCAGGTGGGCGACGGTCTGCTGCAGGGCTTTACCCAGCTTTTCACCGGCGTTATCACCATCGTTGGCACGCTCGCGTTTATGCTCTCCATCAACCTGACCATGACACTTGTGGTGGTGCTCGTCACGCCGCTTTCCATCTTTGCGGCCGGTGCCATCGCCAAGCTTTCCAACAAGAGCTTTACGGCGCAGCAACGCATTCAGGGTCAGCTTGGCGGCCATATCGAGGAATACGTGGGCGAGCAGAAGCTCGTGGACGCGTTTGCCTATGGTTCCAACGCCCAGCAGCGCTTCGATGCTCTCAACGCTGAGCTCTACGCGGCAGGTGAGCGCGCGCAGTTTATGGGTTCGCTCTCTAACCCCGGCACGCGCTTTATCAATAACATCATCTATGCCGTGGTCGCTGTGATCGGCTGCGTGGGCGTGATCACGGGCGTGCCGGCGGCGCTTACGGTGGGCGGCGTGCAGATTTTCCTGTCCTATGCCAACCAGTACACCAAGCCGTTCAACGAGGTTACCAACGTCATTACGCAGATCCAGACCGCGTACGCCTCGGCGCGTCGCATGTTCGCGCTGCTCGATGCACGCGAGCAGGAGCCCGACGCATCGGACGCCGTGGAGCTTGCCGCCCCGCAGGGTGAGGTGACCTTTGAGCATGCGGACTTTAGCTATGTGCCCGACCGCAAGCTGCTGCAGGATATCTGCATCGAGGCCAAGCCCGGCATGCGCTTTGCCCTGGTCGGTCCCACGGGCTGCGGAAAGACAACGCTCATCAATCTGCTGTTGCGTTTTTACGATATCGATGCCGGCCGCATCATGGTCGATGGTCGGTCTTCGCGTGACTACACGCGCGCGAGCCTACGCCGCGCCTTTGGCATGGTGTTGCAGGATACGTGGCTGTTCGAGGGCACGGTGGCGGACAACATTGCTTACGGTTGCCCAGGCGCCACGCGCGAGCAGGTTATCGAAGCCGCCAAGCGCGCGCACGCGCACAAGTTTATCGTGCAGCTGCCAGGCGGCTACGACACGGTGATTGGCGAGGACGGCGGTACGTTTAGCCAGGGTCAAAAGCAGCTGCTGTGCATTGCGCGCGTTATGCTCACCGACCCGGCTATCTTGCTGCTGGATGAGGCGACCTCGAGCATCGATACGCGCACCGAGCTGCAGGTGCAGGCGGCATTCGACGAGCTCATGGCCGGTCGCACGAGCTTTGTCGTGGCGCACCGCCTGAGCACCATCCGCAACGCCGACTGCATTCTGGTCATGCGCGACGGCGAGATTATCGAGCGCGGCACGCACGACGAGCTGCTGGCGGCAGACGGATTCTACGCCGAACTCTACCGCAGCCAGTTTGCCCAGTGAGCAAGTCCGTGGGGCAAATTAATCAGGTTTGTTTGTCCCATAGAGCGATCGTGTTATATAGCGTTCTACCAGCGCGTGAAACAATTTGACGGCGTTTTGTGAAACAGTTTTTCGGCCATTCGTGAAACGTTCTGCGGCGGTTTCAATCCGAAGCACATACTGTTCGAAATCTGTCCAAAGATGTCGTCTGCGTCGCCAATCGACAGACGGTGGTTTACATCTGTCACGTTAGTACTAAGATATTCATCTAATAAATTGCATTAATGGCTCGAGTTTCGGGGGAAACGAGGCAACGTGACTATGACGTGCTCTTTGGTGGTTAACAGCAAGAGCGGTAATACCAGGATGGTTTCGGGCGCGATCAAGCGCGCTCTGCAGGCTGCGGGTGTTGAGTTTGTCCATGCCGCGGCGTTGAGCGATGATGCGGATGCAGATCAGGTTGCGCTCGAGGCGCAGGGCGCCTGTGCGGCCGACACGGTGCTCGTCGGTTTTTGGTGCGACAAGGGCGCGTGCACGCCTTCGGTCGCGACGTTGCTCTCAGCCTTGCACGGCAAGCGCGTCTTCCTGTTTGGCACCTGCGGCTTTGGGGCCAGCGAGGAGTACTTTAGGCAGATTATCGATCGCGTGACCTCCAATTTGGCCAATGATGCCGAGCTTGTAGGCTGGGCGATGTGCCAGGGCAAGATGGGTCCCGCGGTCAAGCAGCGCTACGAGGCCGTGCTCGAGCAAGATCCCGACAACGCCCGCGCTAAGTTGCTGCTCGACAACTGGGTTGCCGCAAAGGATCACCCCACCAAGGATGATCTGGATTACATGGCTGCAGCCGCCAAAAAGGCCGTGCTGGGAGAGTAGCTTCGCCGTTCGCGGTCCTTCGTGCAAAGCAATACAAATGTGAAAGCCTCGATATTCTCGAGGCTTTTTTCTTGCCACTTGTGGGCGCAACCGTGGCAAGCGTTTGGGGTGACATTTTCCATCACCCCGATGACGAGGCCGTTCTGGACAACACGCTCGCATGCGTTCGCTGGATGTATTCAGAGTGGGACGGGGTTTCCGGATGGATGGGATTTCCAGAAGGTATGGGCTGAGGGCTACGCGGGGTAGCCGTAGAGGCATGAATAAGGGGGTTGAAAATAAACG